>CAZFRK010000027.1:0-16399 GCA_964521375.1 uncultured Rhodobacterales bacterium | reverse complement strand
TGTTCCTGCGCAATCTGCGCGCCGTGCTGGTGCCCCTGGTGACGATCCCGGTGTCCCTGGTCGGCGCCTTCGCGCTGATGTACGCCTTCGGCTTTTCCATCAACACCCTGACGCTTCTGGCCCTGGTGCTGGCCATCGGCTTGGTGGTCGACGACGCCATCGTCATGCTGGAAAACATCTTCCGCCACGTGGAAGAGGGCATGAAGCCGCTGGAAGCGGCCTTCCGGGGCTCGCGCGAGATCGCCTTCGCGGTGCTCGCCATGACCCTGACCCTGGCCGCCGTCTTCGTGCCCATCGGCTTCATGGAGGGGCGGACCGGGCGCCTGTTCACGGAGTTCGCCTGGACGCTGGCGGGCGCGGTCCTGGTGTCGGGCTTCGTCGCCCTGACCCTGTCGCCCATGATGTGCTCCAAGCTGTTGCGCCACGAAAAGAAGCACTCGGCCTTCTACAACGCCATCGAGCGGGCCATGGAGGCCATGGAGGCGGGATACCGCCGCTCCCTGACCGCCGGGCTGCGCGTCCGCTGGGCGGTCTTCGGGCTGTGGGTCGTGGTGGCCGTCGGCGCCGGGTTCCTCTTCACCACCCTGAAGAGCGAATTGGCGCCGACCGAGGACCGCGGCACGATCATCGGCATCGGCATTGCCCCCGAGGGGGCGACCATCGGCTATACGGACCGCTACGCCCGGCAGATGGAGCGGGTGTTCGGCTCGACGCCGGAGATCGAGCGGTTCTTCGTGGTCTCGGGCTTTCCGACCGTGTCGCAGATCATCGCCTTCAACGGCCTGACGGATTGGGAAAACCGCGAGCGCAAGCAGCAGACCGTGGCCGCCGAGATGACGCCCAAGCTGTTCGGCGGCATCCCCGGCATCATGAGTTTCGCCGTCAACCCGCCGTCGCTGGGACAAAGCCCCATCGACAAGCCGGTGCAGTTCGTCCTCATGACGACCGCTCCCTACGAGAAGCTGGAGGAGTGGCTGGGCGCCTTCATGGCCGAGGCCCGCAAGGTGCCGGGGCTGGCCAACCTGGATACGGACCTCAAGCTCAACAAGCCGCAGCTCGACGTTTCCGTGCGCCGCGAGAAGGCCGCCGACATGGGGATCGACGTGGCGACCATCGGGCGGACGCTGGAAACCATGCTCGGCGGACGGCAGGTGACGCGCTTCAAGCAGGACGGGCGTCAGTACGACGTCATGGTGCAGGTCGAGGACATGGACCGCTCCAATCCCCAGGACTTGACCAACATCCATGTGCGCGGCCAGGACGGCAGCATGGTCCAGTTGTCCAACCTGGTGACGGTTCGGGAAACCGTGGCGCCGAAGGAGTTGAACCACTTCAACCAGTTGCGCGCGGTGACGGTCAGCGCCAACCTGGCGCCGGGGTTCGCCTTGTCGGATGCCCTGACGGCCCTGGAAGGCATCGCCGCCCAGACCCTGCCGTCGGCGGTCAATACGGACTACAAGGGGCCGTCGCGTGAGTACAAGCAGTCCTCCGCCGGGATGTACGTCACTTTCCTTCTGGCGCTCGGCTTCATCTATCTGGTGCTGGCCGCGCAGTTCGAAAGCTTCCGCGACCCGTTGGTCATCATGCTGTCGGTGCCGCTATCCATGACCGGGGCCCTGCTGGCCCTGTGGTTGACCGGCCAGACGCTGAACGTCTACAGCCAGATCGGGTTGGTGACCTTGGTCGGCCTGATCACCAAGCACGGCATTCTGATCGTCGAATTCGCCAATCAGCTTCAGGAGCAGGGCCGCTCAAAGACGGAGGCGGTGATCGAGGCCAGCGTGCTGCGTCTGCGTCCGATCCTGATGACCACCGGCGCCATGGTCCTGGGCGCGGTGCCGCTGGCCGCCGCCGCCGGGGCCGGGGCCGAGGGGCGGCAGGCGATCGGCTGGGTGATCGTCGGCGGTCTTCTGTTGGGAACGGTGCTGACGCTGCTCGTCGTCCCGGCGGCCTATACCCTTCTGGGGCGGCGCCGTGATCAGACCGAGGCGACCGTCGCCGCCCCCGCGGAATGAGTTGACGGCGCCGACACAAGCCTTGAAGTCGCGCTTGCGAAGGCGCCGTCCGGGCGGCAAGGTGAGGCCTTCTACGACCATCCGTAGCGGGCTGATGAGCGACGAAATCGACTTTCTGCCGGAAGACGAGGGCGGCGCGGTCTCCGGACCGGCGTGGAAGGTCCTGGTCGTCGACGACGACCCGGAAATCCATCACGTCACCCATCTCGTCCTGAGCGACCTGACCTACCGGGGGCTGCGGACGCGGATGATTTCCGCGGTCTCCGCCGCCGAGGCGCGGGATCGCCTGCGGGCGCACCCGGACGTGGCGGTTATCCTGCTCGACGTGGTCATGGAGACGGACAACGCGGGCCTGGATCTGATCCGCTGGGTGCGCGAGGACATGGGGCTGACCGCCGTGCGCATCATTCTGCGCACCGGCCAGCCGGGCCAAGCCCCGGAGCGGGATGTCGTCCTGCGCTACGACATCAACGACTACAAGGCCAAGACGGAGATGACGGCGCAAAAGCTGCTGACCGCCACGGTGGCCGGGCTGCGCGGTTTCGAGGCCATCCAGGCGTTGGAGGAAAGCCGGGCCGGGCTCGCCCGCCGGGCCGAGGCCAGCGAGGCGCAGTCGCGCGCCATCCTGGAAGCGGTCCCGGAGGGCGTCGTGACCATAGACGGCGTCGGGATCGTGCGCACCTTCTCTCCGGCGGCGGAACGCATTTTCGGTTACGGCGCGTCGGAGATGGTGGGGCAGTCCGTCAATCGTCTGATGTCGCCGGAGGACGCCGCCGCCCACGACGCCTATATCGCCGCCTATATGCGTACCGGGCATGGCGGAATCATCGGCGTCGGTCCCAGGGAAGTGGAAGGGCGCCGCAGGGACGGCTCCGCCTTTCCGATGGACCTGTCGGTGAACGTCGCCAGGATCAGCGGGGAAACCGCCTTCGTCGCCACGGTCCGCGACACCACCGAGCGGCGCCTCCAGCAACAGGCCCTGCGCGAGGCGAAGGAGGCCGCCGAGCAGGCGGCCAAGGCGAAGTCTGAATTCCTGGCCATGATGAGCCACGAGGTCCGCACCCCGCTGAACGGTATTCTCGGCATGGTCCAGCTTCTTCTGGACAGCGGCCTGGACGCCGTGCAGACCGACTACGCCGAAACCATCCACCACTCCGGGCGGGCGCTGCTGGGCGTCCTGAACGATATCCTCGATTTTTCGAAGCTCGAGGCAGGCCGGATGAACCTGGAGCATCGGCCCTTCGCCCCCGGCGACGTGATCGAGGGGGTCGGAGCACTGATGAGCGGGCGGGCGGCGGAAAAGGGGTTGCGCTTCACCGTCGATCTGGCGCCCGACCTTCCCAAGAGCGTGGTCGGCGATTCCGGTCGCTTGCGGCAGATTCTGCTCAATCTGGTCTCCAACGCCATCAAGTTCACCGAACGGGGCGGTGTCTCCATCGCCGTGTCGCTGGAGAACGCGGACGTCTTGCGGTTTTCCGTCACCGACACGGGGATCGGCGTGGCCGAGGAGGCGCGCCCCCGTCTGTTCAACCACTTCGCCCAGGCCGATACCTCCATCTCCCGGCGGTTCGGCGGTACGGGACTTGGGCTGGCCATTTCCAAGAAGATCGTGCTCCTGATGGGCGGCGTGATCGACGTCGAGAGCCGTCTGGGCCAGGGATCGACCTTCTGGTTCACCATGCCGTTTGGAGCTGGCGAAGGGCCGCGCGCGGTCGCCGCGGAAGCGGTCGCCGCCGAGACGCCGCTGGACGCCCTGGACGTTCTTCTGGTGGAGGACAACGCCATCAATTCCCGCATCGCCATCGCCATGCTGGAAGCCCGGGGTCATCGCGTGACCGTGGTCCGGGACGGAGGGCAGGCGGTCGAGCGGGTGGCGGCGCGGGGGTTCGACATCGTCCTGATGGACATGCAGATGCCGGGCATGGACGGGCTCCAGGCCACCCGGGCGATTCGGCGGCTGGATGGGCCTCACGCCCAGGTTCCCATCCTCGCCATGACGGCCAATGCCATGGCCGAGGATGTCGAGCGGTGCCTGGAGGCGGGCATGGACGGCCACCTGTCGAAGCCGATCGACCGCGGCCTCCTGCACGGCGCCATGAAGGACGCCATGGACCATCGGCGGGGCATTCTCGAGGCCGTCGGGGCGGAGGTGGTGGCGGACCGGGAGGGCGACCGGGCGCCGGTGTCCGATCCGGTTGTCCTGGACGGCCTTCGGAGCGCCCTCGGACTCATGGAAATGTCGGAAATTCTCGGGCTGTTCGTGACCGATACGCGGCGTCTTCTGACCCTGATGCGTCAGCACGCGCAGGCGGGGAACCGGACCGGGGTGCTGGAACTGTCCAACGATCTGGGCGCGACGGCGGGCAACTTCGGCTTCCGCCGCCTGAAGCAAGGCTTCGAGGACCTGGAGTTGGAGGCGGCGACCGCGCCCTTGGACGAAGTGTCGCGGGACATCGTCGCCCTTGAGGCCCTGCTCGAGGAGACCGAGGGCGTGATCGACGATTGCCGTGCCCACATGGCGGCGGCGGGGGCCGGTGAAAGCGCCGCCAAGGCACCGGGGGGAGTGCCTTGAGCCGCCGGCCGCGCGTCTATCTGGCCGGTCCGGACGTTTTCCTGCCCGAACCCATGGCGATGGCGCGGTCCAAGAAGGCGTTGTGCGCCGACTTCGGCTTCGAAGGGGTGTTTCCACTCGATTCCGCCTTGGACCTGGACGGCCTTGACGGGCCGACCGCCGGGGCGCGCATAGCGCGGGCGAACGAAGACCTGATGCGCGGCTGCGACCTTTTGATCGCCAACATGACGCCATTCCGGGGTCCCGGCATGGACGGCGGCACAGCCTACGAAATGGGGTTCATGCGGGCGCTCGGCAGGCCAGTCCTGGGCTATTCCACCAAGGCCGCCTCCTTCGCCGACCGGACCCATGCCTTCGTGGGGCGCGCGGCGCGGCGGCGCGATGACGGCGGGTTGGAGGACGCCGATGGCCTGCTGATCGAGGATTTCGGGCTGTCGGACAATCTGATGATGGCCACCGCCGTCGCGGCCAGCGGCGGCCAAGTCGCGGTCGGGGAGGTGGCGGCGACCGACTTGGACGGCTTCGTTCGCTGCCTGGAGCAGGCGCGGACCCTCCTCCGACCCAAAGGATAGGCCAAGACGGATAGTCCAAAGAGACGGTCGTTTTGCTTTCGTGAACAAGCTATTCTCATACGGCTTGTTCCCCTGACGGTTGTCCCATGGCCGCGTCCCGCCCGTCTTTATCCATCGTCATGATCATCGCCGTCCTGTTCCTGGCCGGTGGCGGCGCCTTGCTGGAATATCGCAGTTTCCGCATCCAGCGGGACGGCGCGCTGACCCGGATCCGGCAGGAGGCGCAGACCTTGGCCCAGGCCGAGGGGGCCACGTTCGGCGCCGTGGATACCGCCTTGCGCGCGGTGGTCGCCGAAGCCGAGGAACGGGTCGCGGCGGGGCAGCCCGACAACGGCGATCTGGCGACCCAGTTGCAGTCCCTGGCGGATGCGCTGCCCCATGTCATGGGCCTGGGCGTCACCGACGCCGACGGCGCCGTCTTGATGGGGCGCTTGCGGAGTACATTGAGCAAGCCGTCCCTTCCCATGGAGTTTACGGTTCGGGACCGTCCCTATTTTCGCTGGTTCGCGCAAGGACCCGGACGGGACGAGCCGGATCCGCCGCCGTTTCTTGGGCAACCACTGCGGTCGCGTCTGGACGGATCCTGGTTTCTGGGCATGAGCCGTCCCATGCGCGCGCCGGACGGCGCCTTCGCGGGGATCGCGATGGCCGCCTTCGCCTTGGATGGCTTCGATACCGGCACCTTGGCCGCCAGTGCGCCGGATCAGGTGACGGCGGTGCTTGTCGGGCCGCAAGGCATGGTCGTGGAAGCGAGCCTGCCCGGCGTCGACAGCACCCAGGCGGTCGGTCGTCCGCTCGAACTTCTGTTGGCGGACTACGACCTGGATGATCTGCGGCGTCAGGCGGCGGCCACGCGTGAGCCGCGCGTCGCCGCCATGGGCGTCGGCATGGCCGCCGTCGCCGTGGTTCCGGGAACGCCCTACCAGGTGGTCGTGGTTCAGCCGTGGGAAGTCGTCCTCAGCGGCTGGCGGCGGTCCCTGGTCAACGATCTCGGCCTTCTGGTGGTCGCGTTGCTGGGCCTCCTGACCTTGGCCGTGCCCCTGGTCCGGGCCGTGCGGGACCGCGACCGTCTCTTCGAATTGAGCCCCGACCCCATTTGCGTCTGTGATCGGGAAGGGCGCATCTTGCGTCTGAACCGAGCCTGGACAAAGGTCCTGGGATTGCCGGAGAGCGACCTGATCGGCAACACCCACGCCAATCTGGTTCATCCCGACGATGTGGAAGGGGTCCTCTGGGCGCAAGCCCTGTTGTTGGCCGGAGAGGCGGTCACGGATCAGTCCTTGCGCTATGAAACGGCGGACGGCGGCGACTGTTGGCTGTCCTGGTCCGCCGTCGCCGAGGGCGACAGGCTGTACGTCTTGGCTCGCGACATCACCCAGCGTCGGGAGGCCGAACAGGCCCTGCGAGCCAGCGAACAACGCTTTCGAGACGTTTCCGAGGCGGCCAGCGAGTTCATCTGGGAAACCGACGGGACGGGTCGCCTGACCTTCGCCAGCCGTCGCATCCGCTCCGTCCTGGGGGTTGGACCCGACGAGGTGCGGGGCTGTCCCCTGCTGGACCTGCTGACCGAGGCGGGGCGGCGGAAGATCGAGCCCATCCTGGGGCGCCGGGCACCCTTCGTCGTCGAGGTCCCCGTGGTCCGGGGCACCGGCGAGGCGTGGTTGCGCCTGTCCGGCCAGCCAATTCTCGACGGTCAGGCCAGTAGCCGCGCCACCGGCGGCCATGCCTACCGAGGGGCGGCTCAGGACGTCAGCGAGGCACGACAGGCGCGGCAGGCCTTGCAGGACAGCGAGGCGCGCTATCGCGGCATCGTCAATACGATCGTCGATGCCATCTTCACCGTCGACGAGCGCGGCACCATCTGCTCGGTCAATCCCGCCGCCGAGCGTCTGTTCGGTTACGCGGCGCGAGAGATGATCGCCCGGAACGTCGGGATGCTGATGCCCGAGCCACATCGCAGTCGTCACGACAGTTACCTGCGCGAATACATGCGGACCGGCCTGGCGCGTGTCATCGGCACGGAGCGCGAGGTGAACGCGCGGCGCAAGGACGGCAGCCTGTTCCCCATGGAGCTGGGCCTGAGCGAGGTCTTCCTCAATGGGGAACGCTATTTCATCGGAGCCTGCCGAGACGTCAGCGAGCGCAAGCGCATCGAGCGGTTGAAGGACGAATTCGTCGCCACCGTCAGCCATGAGCTGCGCACCCCCTTGACCTCCATTCGCGGGTCTCTCGGTCTGGTGGTCGGCGGCGCCGTCGGTCCGATTCCCGAAAAGGCGACCAAGCTGATCGGCGTCGCCATGGACAATTGTCAGCGTCTGGCACGTCTGGTCGACGACATTCTGGATATCGAACGCATCGAGAGCGGCCTGCTGCCGTTTCGGATGGAGCGTCTGGACCTGCGGACGGTGATCGAGAAGGCGGTCGCCGATCTGGCGCCCGGCTTCACCGAACAGATGGTGCATCCCGTCGTGGATCTGGTCGTCTCCGGCCCGGTGATGGTCCGCGGGGACGGCGACCGACTGTTGCAGTTGTTGTCCAACCTGCTGGCCAACGCGATCGCCTTTTCTCCCCGCGACGGTTACGTGCGCGTGACGCTTTATACCGAAGACGGCGCGGCGGTCGTGAGCGTCTCCGACGAGGGGCCGGGTATCGCGGCGGACTTCCGGGATCGCGTTTTTCAAAGGTTTAGTCAGGCCGACGGCTCGACGACGCGCAGCCGGGGCGGCAGCGGGTTGGGACTGGCCATCGTCCAGGCCATCGCCGCGCGTCACAACGGGCACGTCGGCTTCATCACCTCGACGGAGCCGCCGACGGGGACCTCTTTCACCTTCCGCATGCCCTTGGAAGGTCCTTGGCACGGAGGGGAGACACATGACCGATAACGGCACGCCGCGCGTCCTTTTGGCCGAGGACGATCCCGATATCCGCATGATCGTCGAAGTCGCGCTGCGGGATGTCGGGGGAATGAGCGTTGAGTGTTGCGCCGACGGGCCTTGCGCGCTGGAGGCGTTTCGCCGTCGTCCCGCCGACATCGTGCTGTTGGACGTGATGATGCCGGGCATGGACGGTCGCGATGTCCTGGCGGCCTTGCGCGCGATACCCGGAGGGGCGGAGGTGCCGGTGCTGTTCGTGACCGCCCGTGTGCGGCGGGATGACATTCTCGCCTATAAGGCGCTCGGCGCGGTGGGGGTGATCGTCAAACCCTTCGATCCCATGACCCTCGCCGACCAGATCCGCGGCTATTTGAAGGGCGCGTCCGAGGACAAGGCCGCCGCCAACCCCTACCGACGGATCGTCGACCGCTTCCTGGGGGACCTGCCGGGCCGCCTGGAACGGCTGAACGCGGCGGCGGTGGGGCTGGGCGAGCCGTGGGACGAGGTCGCCCGCCAGCGCCTGCGGGACGAAGTGCATCGCCTTGCCGGAACGGCGGGCAGCGTCGGCTTCGACGCCCTGGGCGAGCAGGCGCGTCTGGTCGAGGAGGATGTCCTGGCGCGGGCGGCGCCGGACGTTCTGCGGGCGGGTGTCGACCGTTTGGCGGAGATGGCGCGGGACCTGACGGTGGACGACAGCAGCCTCCTCAGGTCTTGACGCCGCGCCGCCGCGTCTTGCCGGGCGGGATGGAATAGGGAATCCTGCGCCCCTTTCGTGAAAGGTGGTCCCCCCGCGTCATGAGCGCCCTCGACCTCGATCCCTGGTTACCGCCCTATCCGCCGTTGGTGGATCGGTTGTGGCCCGACGGCAAGGTGTCCGCCGGAGCGCGAGTCCTGGCGTTGGTGGGCGCGGGTTGCGCCCTTCTGGTCCTGGCCGGAAGACTCGGCGTGCCTTTCTGGCCGGTCCCCTTGAGCGGCTTTCCCTTCGCCGTGTCGCTGATCGGCGCCGTCTATGGCGCCCGGTTGGGCGGCCTTTCCGTCGGGCTTTTCCTGATGCTGGGCGTCGCCGGTCTGCCGGTGTTCGCCGCCTCGCCGGAGAGGGGCGTCGGCTTGGCCTATCTGATGGGGCCGGAAGGCGGCTATCTGATCGGGGCGCTCCCGGCGGTCCTGGTCATTGGTCTGGCCGTCCGGCAAGGCTGGGACCGGCGCGCGCGCGGGGCTCTGACCGCCGTCGCGTCGGGGCTTGGCGTTTTGGTGCTGTGCGGCGCGGGATGGCTGGCGTGGCTGGCCGGGATCGAAGAGGCGTGGCGGGGCAATCTCCTGCCCTTCCTGCCGATCTATCTGGTTCAAGGCGGCTTGGCGTGGGCGTGTGTGTCCCTCATTTGGCGGTTGCTTCGGATGCGGTCCATCCATTTCTGAGCGCCCACCGGGTCCCCGCCCGCGATGCCGCCGATCGACCGGAGCGGTGGGGAATTTGGCCTGGGTCTTTCGACCTCCCTGACGCCGTTTGACTTACCGGGGACGGGGACGGAAACTAGGTGTCCAGGAGGCGGCCACCTTGGCCGACAGGAGGGGCGTCCGATTTGCAGCGGCGGCGGATCTCGGAGGATATGGCGGCGGACGGCATGGCCGCGCGCCTGTGGGCGCGACTGCTGACGGTGCCCTACGGCGGCGTTGCCGGGGACCGCGCCGTGCGGGCCAGGCTCGCCCAGACCTATCACGAAAACACGTCGCTGCCGGTCATCGGCGCCAACATGGGCGCCGCCCTGGCCCTGGTGCTGGTTTTGTGGCCGACGACCACCAATCAGGCGTGGCTGGTGTCCTGGGCCTTGTCGTCCTTCGCCATCGCCATCGCCGGGGCCATTCTCCAACTGGCCTTCGGGGCCTCCGCCGACCGTGACGCCCGGCCCGATGTCTGGGCCATGATGTTCCTGCTCTTTTCGTTCCTGACCGGGATCAGCTGGGGGGCGGCGGGGGCGCTGTTCTATGAGCCCGCCCACGCCCTGGAAGCCATCTTCCTGATGAGCATGGTGACCGGCGTGACGGCCGCCGGGGCGGCGGTCAAGTCACCGCTCAGCGGCTGCGCCGCCGCTTTCGTGGCCTCGGCCATGGCTCCGGTGGCCGGTCGCATGACGCTGCAGGGAGAGGTCGTCTATATCGGCTACATCATGGTCGTGGCCGTGTTCGCGGTG
The DNA here is from genome assembly GCA_964521375.1 of uncultured Rhodobacterales bacterium. GTDB lineage: Bacteria > Pseudomonadota > Alphaproteobacteria > Rhodospirillales > Rhodospirillaceae > CAZFRK01. The sequence continues at coordinate 6,178 of CAZFRK010000027.1, read as the reverse complement.
CTCCTGGTGGCTTTCGCCCGAAGGACGCAGCGGACGATCATGGAGGCGGTGACGATCGGGCGCCAGAACGCCGATCTCCTGACCCGCCTGACGCGCTCCGAGGAACACTTCCGCAGCCTGATCGACAACGTCTCCGACCTCATCATGGTGGTCGATCGGCGGGGTGTCGTGACCTACCACAGTCCTTCGGCCGAACGGCTTCTGGGCTACGGCCACGATGATCTTCTGAACCAGCCCCTGAACGTCCTGGTCCATGATTCCGACGTCAATCTGCTTCTGACGGACTTGTCGTCCCTGGTCGTCGATCCCCAGCAGGTGACGGGGCGCGACGTGCGCATGCGGCATCGGTCCGGCGGCTGGCGCCACATGCACGTGCAGGGTCGGGCCTTGCCCAATCCCCAGGGGCGGCAACAGGTCGTCCTGTCGATCCAGGACGCTTCCGAGCAGTATCAGATGCGCGAGACCCTGCGGACGGCCAAGGAGAAGGCCGAGGAGATCGGTCGCGCGAAGTCCAATTTCCTGGCCATGATGAGCCACGAGATCCGCACCCCCATGAGCGGCATCATCGGCCTGATCGACCTGCTGAAGGCTACCGGCCTGACGGACAAGCAGCGAGAATACGTGCGGGCCCTGGATCGCGCGGGAGAGCACCTGTCCGACCTTCTCAACGACATTCTTGATTTCTCGAAGATCGAGGCGGAAAAGCTCGATACCGAGGAGATCGTCTTTGACCTCCGCAAGACGGTGGCGGGGGTTCTGGACATCTTTCGAGGCCGCGCCGAGGCCAAGGGCCTGCGTCTGAAGTCGCGGGTCTCCGACGAATTGCCGCGCCTATGGCGTGGCGACGCGCGGCATTTGCGTCAGGTGTTGGCGAACCTTCTGGGCAACGCCATCAAGTTCACCGAGGAGGGTGGCGTCGAGGTTCAGGTGGAGGTCGACACCCAGGCCACCCTAGCGGCGGCCAAACGGCGGGGGCATCGCGGTGCGCTGGAACCCAAGATGATCAAGTTCGCGGTGGCCGACACCGGCATCGGCATCGCCGACGATCAACTGACGCAGATATTCGAACCTTTCGCCCAGGCCGACGCCTCGACCAATCGCCGCCACGGGGGCACCGGTCTGGGGCTTGCCATCAGCCGCCGCTTGTGTGACCTCATGGGAGGCCGCATCTGGGCGGTCAGCCGGGCCGGACGGGGCAGCACCTTCTTCGTCCTCTTGCCGCTCCAGGAGGCGTCTCCCGACGAGGTGTCCACGGCGGTCGCCGTGGAGCAGGAGGCCCGGCGCTATGCCCAGGGCCACGTCCTGGTGGTCGACGACAGCGATCTCAATTGCCTGGTTCTCGGCGACATGCTGCGCGGCCTTGGTCTGGAAGTCGATACGGCCGCCAATGGCGCGGAAGCGGTACGCTGTTATTCGGAACGGGATTATTCCTTGATCTTCTTGGACATTCAGATGCCCGTCATGGACGGGTTCGCGGCCGCGACGGCCATGCGCGAGGTGGAGGCCGGCGAGGGACGAACCCGCCGTCCCATCGTCGCGCTGTCGGCGACGGCCTTGAAGGACGACCGGGACAAGGCCCTGCGGTCGGGCTGCGACGATTATGTGGTCAAGCCGTTGCGCAAGGAGGCGCTTCTGGGTGTTCTCAAGGCCTACCTGCGCGAGGAACCGACACGGGCCGTGGAGGTTCAAGCGCCGATCGCCGAGGCGCCGCCCGTCTTCGAACCCGAATTGGCGCCGCTACTGCCGTCCTTTTTCCTGCATCTGGACACCGAATTGGAAGGGCTACGCGCGGGGATAGCGCAGGAGGACGTCGGCGTCGTCGCCCGTCTGGCTCATCAGGCGAAGGGCAACGCCATGTTGTTCGGCTTCCAGGCCCTGGTGGAAGCGTTGCGCCAGCTTGAATACGCGGCCCGAAGCCTTCAGGAAGAGGGGGACGGCGGCGGTGGTGCCGGGCGCCTGAGGATGGCCCTGGCGTCGGCGGAGGCCGAGGCGAAGGCGCTGCGGCAAAGCCTGGAATCGACTCTCGCCAAGCTGGAGGGACGGGATGGCTGACGCGTCCGCCGATGCCGTACGTCTGTTGGTGATCGACGATAATCCGGGCGACCGGCGCCTCGTGGAAGCGGAGCTGTCCATCGGCGCCGTTGGACGGTTCGCGGTGACGGGGGGCGCGTCCTTGGCCGACGCGGCGGCGCGTCTGGCCGACGGCGAGTTCGACGCGGCGGTTCTGGACATGGGGCTGCCCGACAGCCAGGGGCTGGACACCGTGCGGCGGTTCGTCGCCCTGGCGCCCGAATTGCCCTTCGTCGTCCTCACGGGCTTCAACGACCGCGATACCGGCATCGCCGCCGTCGCCGCCGGGGCGCAGGACTATCTGGTCAAGGGCGACCTGCGTGGCGATGTCCTGGAACGGGCGCTGAGCCATGCCGTGGAGCGCAAGCGGATCGACGCGCAAATCCGCGAGAGCGAGGCCTATCTCCGCTTCATCCTGGAAACCAGCCCGGTCGGCGTCGCCGTCGCCACCTTGGACGGCCAGCCGCTCTTCGCGAACGCGCGATTGCGCGAACTTCTGGCATGGGACACCGAAGATCTCGAGACCCATGCCGAGAGGTTCTACGCCAATCCCGCCGACCGCCAGTCCATGGTCGCCGATGTGCTTGCCGGGCAGACGGTCAACAACCGAGAGGTGGTCTTTCGAGGCGTCGACGGGCAGACGATGACCTGTCTCGTGACCATGAGCAGGACAACCTGGCGCGGCGACCCCGCCCTCTTGACCTGGCTGTTCGACATCACCGACCGAAAGGCCGCCGAGGTCGCCTTGCTGGAGGCCAAGGAGCAGGCTGAACTCGCCGCCCGCAGCAAGTCCGAATTCCTGGCCACCATGAGCCATGAAATCCGGACGCCTATGTCCGGGATCCTCGGCATGGTTCAGTTGTTGCTGGACTCCCCGCTGGATGACGAACAGCGGGATCAGGCGGAAACCATCAGCTATTCCGGCGAAGCCTTGATGTCGATCCTCGACGACATCCTGGATCTGTCCAAGCTGGAAGCAGGGCGCATGACGCTGGAAGAACGGCCGTTCGATCTGCGGCGCACGGTCTCCAGTGTCGTATCGCTCATGTCGTCGCGGGCCAGGGCCAAGGGGCTGGCCGTGGCCCAGCACCTGGACGACGGCCTGCCGAGCTATGTCCTGGGCGATTCCGGGCGCTTGCGTCAGGTTCTGCTCAATCTGCTCGGCAACGCGATCAAGTTCACCGAGCGCGGTGGCGTGACCATGGCGGTCTACGGCGGCGGCGAGGATGAGAGCGGGCGGACCTTGCTGCGGTTCGAGGTCGCCGACACGGGGCCGGGCATCGCGCCGGAGGTTCGCCCCAGGTTGTTCAAGGATTTCGCCCAGGCCGACACCTCCATTTCCCGGCGCTATGGCGGGACGGGCCTCGGCCTGTCCATCTGTCGGCGCCTATTGACCCTGATGGGGGGCGACATCGGCGTGGACAGCGTCAGCGGTCGCGGCAGCGTGTTCCGCTTCACCATCGCGCTGGCGGCGGCGGAGGGGGCTTCGGTGCGCCACGCCACCTCGGGTGCCGAGGCGGCTCAGCCGGTTCCATCGCTGGATATTCTTCTGGCCGAGGACAACCGGGTGAACCAGAAGGTGGCGACGGCCTTGCTGACCCGCCAGGGCCAGAGGGTGACGGTGGCCAACGATGGCTACGAGGCGGTGCGAATGGCGCGCGAGGGCACCTTCGATCTCATTCTCATGGACATGCAGATGCCGGGCATGGACGGTCTGGAGGCGACCGGCCAGATCCGTCGTCTGCCCGACGACGTTTCGCGCACGCCGATCATCGCCCTGACCGCCAACGCCTTGAGCGGCGACGACGCGCGTTGTCGCGCCGCGGGCATGGACGACTACCTGTCCAAGCCGCTGCGCCTGGAGGAAATGCGGGACGTGCTGCGCCGGGTCGGGCGCGGGGAGTACACCCGCCTGGACAGCGTCCAGATCGCGTCCCCGGTCTCGTTGGACAAGGCGGAGCCGACGCCCGAAACCTCGCTGCGACCGGTGTTCGACGGACCGAGCCTCGACCGCCTTCTCGGGGAGTTGGGGCAAACCTACCTGAGTGACCTGCTGGATGACTTCGCGGTTCAAGCGGAAGAACAGGTGCGTCTGATCCTCGGCTCGTCCGCGCCGGCGCGGGACCAGGAGGTTTGGCACGCGGCTCATGATCTCAAATCGACGGCGGGCAATTTCGGCCTGCTCCGTCTGGCGGCGCAGGCCGAAGGGCTTGAAGCGGCCTGTCGTCATGGTCGGGAAGAGGAGGCCAGGACTCTTCGGGCAACCTTGCGCGGTTCGCTGGCGGAGGGGCTATCGGCGCTGGTGGCCGCCGCGCCCGATGTCTCGGGGACTCGGTTGCGCGCCGTGGCGAAGGACGTCTCCGGCGGCTGACCCGTCCGTCGCGCCCAAATATCGCCCCCGCCGCCGCGCATAAGATTGCCAGTCGCGGTCCGCGACGGTAGTGTTCAGCGACAGGGGGTAGGAGAGGGAACGGTGAGCCGTCAGTCGCTACGCATTCTTCTGGTCGAGGATAGCATCGGGGATGCCCGTCTAATCGAAGTGCTTCTGGAAGAGGAAGCTGGCGCGGAATTCTCCGTTGAACACGTCGACCGGTTGCAGGCGGCGAAGGATGCCCTGTCGAACGAGCGGTTCGACGTGGTCCTGCTCGACCTGTCCCTGCCGGACTCCCACGGACTGTCCACGGTGGAGGGGCTGCGCCGCCATTCCAACCAGGTGCCCATCGTCATCCTGTCGGGGCTGGACGACGAAAGCGTCGCCCTCAAGGCCGTCCAGGCGGGTGCCCAGGACTATCTGGTCAAGGGGCGGGCCGACGGCAACCTGATCAAGCGCGCCATCCTCTATGCCATCGAACGCCATCGCCTGCGTCGCGAAGCCCTTCTGACCGAGGCCGCCTTCGCCGCCACCGACACGAGCATCATCGTCGCCGATACCGCGGGCCTGATCCTGCGCGTCAACCCCGCCTTCACGCGCATGACCGGCTTCGCCGAGAGCGAGGTGATCGGCGGCGAAGCCCATATGCTGGGCAGCGGGGAACCCGAGGAAGACTACCATCGCGTCATCTGGTCGCGGGTCGATCCCGCCCACGGCTGGGAAGGGGAGGTCTGGAACCGCCGTCAGTCGGGCGACCTTTATCCCGTCTGGGTGCGTGTCAACGCGGTGCGCGACGAACTGGGTGGCCTGTCGGGCTATGTGGTCATCCTGTCGGACATCACCCACCGCAAGCAGGCGGAAGAGGAACTGCGCCGCCAGGCGACGCGCGACTCGCTGACGGGGCTGGCCAATCGCGCGCTCTTCCTGTCCATGCTGAACGAGGTGGTGGATCGGGAGCCGGGCTGCGGCCTGCTGTTCGTCGACCTGGACGGCTTCAAGGAAGTGAACGACCTGTACGGTCACGATGCCGGAGACGAAATCCTGAAGGCCGTGGCCCGGCGCCTGCGCGGCGCGGTGCGCGCCTCGGACGAGGTCGCCCGCCTGGCTGGGGACGAATTCGTTATCATTCTCAATGATGTGACCGAGGTTTCCGACGCCTGCACGGTGGCCGCCAAGGTCGTCGAGGTGCTGTCCATGCCCTATCGCCTGGACGGACGGACCCTGGAGTGCATCTCCGCCAGCGTCGGCATCGCCCTCTGTCCCGGCGACGCCACCTCCACCGACGGGCTTCTGCGCGCCGCCGACGCGGCCATGTACCGCGCCAAACGGGCGGGCAAGGATCGCTGGTGCCTGTTCCGCGACGGATGGGGGCGTACGGATGAAATTATTCACGACGGGCCGGACCCCGCCGAGACCTAGCCAAAACCCGCCTTTCCGCGCGACTAGATGAATTTCCCTATCGCTGGCGTGACATTTTTCCTTTCGCGCTATCAGCCTGATATGGCTAACTGAAACGACACTGCGCAGGACGCGCCGGGAGAAGGAAAGGCATGGACATCCTGTTGGTTGAAGACAACCCGGGCGACGCTCGTTTGGCGGCGGAAGCCTTCAAGGAAGGATCCGTTCCCACCCGGCTGCACGTCGTTCAGGATGGCATTGAGGCGATGACCTTTCTGCGTCGGCAGGGACCCTACGAGGCCGCTCCGCGGCCCGAGCTGGTGCTGCTCGATTTGAATC
>CAZFRK010000026.1:5695-16504 GCA_964521375.1 uncultured Rhodobacterales bacterium | reverse complement strand
CTCGCGGAAGGTGCCGGACTGCTTGAGCATGGCGTCAACCAGGGTCGTCTTGCCGTGGTCGACGTGGGCGATGATGGCGATATTACGCAGATCCATGATCTTACTGGGCTTTCGTCTGGTCGTTGTGGGCGGCGGACCGTCCCGGTCCCCGCTTGGTCATGCGCCACGTCGGCGATCGGCCTGGTTGGCCGGTGCGCTTGCCGCCGCACACGTGGCGCCTGCGTGCGTCGGTATTCCCGGAGTGCGCCGGGCCCGGGAAGCCCTCCCGCCCGCGGTCTCGCCGCGCGGAAGAAGAGCTTGCCGGGCCCGGACCGGAACCTCCGAGGAGGCTCCGTGGGGAGCTTATATAAGGTGCCGGTCGATCAGGTGTTACCTTTTTCCTTCACCAGATCGGCGAGCTTCGTTTCCGGGCGCGGGCCGACATGGCTGATGATCTCGGCGGCGGCGATGGCGCCCAGGCGGGCGCAGTCGGCCAGCGGCTTGCCCTGGGTGAAGCCGAACAGGAATCCGGCGGCGTAAAGGTCGCCGGCGCCGGTGGTGTCCACCACCTTGTCCACCGTCTCGGCGGGGACCCGGGCGACATCGTCCCCGGCGACGACCACCGATCCCTCGGCGCCGTGGGTGATGGCGGCGATCTCGCAGTGGCCCTTCACCTTCTCGATGGCGGCATCGAAGCTGTCGGTCTGGAACAGCGACTTGATCTCGCCCTCGTTGGCGAAAAGGATATCGACGAAGCCGGAGATCAGTTCCAGGAATTCGTCGCGGTGGCGTTCGACGCAAAAGGCGTCGGACAGCGACAGGGCGACCTTGCGGCCCGCCTCCTTGGCGGCGCAGGCGGCGCGCATGATGGCGTCCTTGGCCGCCGGCTGGTCCCACATGTAGCCTTCGACGTAGGTCACCTGGGAGTCCTTGACGATCTCTTCGTCGACGTCTTCCGGGGCCAGGGTGGTGCAGGCGCCCAGGAAGGTGGACATGGTGCGTTCGGCGTCGGGGGTGATCAGGACCATGCAGCGGGCGGTGGACGGCCCCGCGGTCAGCGGCGGGGTGGTGTAGTGGACGCCGATCGCCGTGATGTCGTGGCGGAAGACGGTGCCCAGCGTGTCGTCGTGGACCTTGCCGATGAAGGCGGCCTTGCCGCCCAGCGAGGCGATGCCCGCGACGGTGTTGGCCGCCGATCCGCCCGACGATTCCACGGCGGGACCCATTTGCTCGTAGAGGGTATTGGCCTGGGCTTCGTCGATCAGCACCATGCCGCCCTTGGGCAGGTCGCGCTCCGTCAAAAAGGCGTCCTCGGCGTGGGCGAGAACGTCGACGATGGCGTTGCCGATGGCGGCGACGTCGAAGCGGGCTTCGGCCATTCCACTCTCCTGCGGTCCCAATATCGCGTGGTCCGGGAGCCACCCCTTTGGCGAGCAGGCCTTCCCGGACAATTCGGGCGGCAGTATACAGGGCCGACTGAGTCATACAAGCCGCAGGGCAAAATCAATCACCGCGCAAGCCGTCGCGTCTGAACGGCGTTTCGCGCGAACAGGGAGGCGACCATGGGACCCTTGACCGGGCGGACGGCCCTGGTGACCGGCGCGGCGCGCGGCCTGGGGCGGGAAATCGCCCGCGGCCTGCACGCCGCCGGAGCGGTCGTCTATGTCAACGGACGGGACATCCACGCCCTGCGGGACGTCTGCGCGCGGATCGGTCCCAACGCCCGCCCCCTGGCCTTCGACGTGGCCGACGCCAAGGCCCGCGAGGCGGCCTTGGCCCGCATGGCCGGAGACGGCGCTTCGCCCGACATCCTGGTCAACGGCGTCGGCGTCCGGGATCGCCGCGACGCCTTCGCTTTCGCCGAGGCGGATCTGCGCGCCCTGCTCGACACCAATCTGGTCGGCCCCTTCGACCTCTGTCGCCGGGCGGCGTTGGGCATGATGGAGCGAGGCTGGGGGCGCATCGTCAACGTCACCTCCATCGCCGGGCATGTGGCGCGACCGGGCGACGCCGCCTATACCGCGGCCAAGGCCGGGCTGACCGGGCTGACCCGTGCCCTGGCGGCGGAGTTCGGGCCACGCGGGGTGACGGTGAACGCCATCGCTCCGGGCTTTTTCGCCACCGAGACCAACGCGACCATGGTCGACGACCCGGAGACCCTGGCCTTCGTCCGCGCCCGCTCCTCGCTGCGACGGTGGGGGAAGCCGGAGGAAATCGCCGGACCGGCGGTCTTCCTCTGCTCGGACGCCGCCAGCTACGTCACCGGCCATGTGCTGTTCGTCGACGGCGGCATGACGGCCCATTTCTGAGGCGGGGCGGGGCGGGGCATCCTGGTGGGGGCGCCCCGTCAGCCGTGCTTCTTCACATGCCGCAGGACCAGCGTCAGGGCGCCGAGGATGAGGCTGCCGGCGGTCAGGCCGATTAGGGCGCCCCACATGGACGCCTCGGTCCCGCGCCACCAATGGCCGACGACGGCGCCGACCACGGGCAGGATGAAGGCGGCGAGGCAGCCGGGAAGGATCATACCGCCTTCGAATGGCGCTGTTCGCCCGCCTTCAGGTATTTGTCGAACTTGGCGCAGACGGCGCGCACCAGCGGCTTGCCGTCCTCCGTCATGGTCAGGCGGTAGCCGTCGCGGACGACGATGCCGTCGGCTTCCAGCTCCTGGAGGGCGGCGATCTCCGGCCCGAAGTGGGTGCCGGCGACGCCATGCTCCCGCGCCACGGCTTCCAGGTCCACCGCCAGGTCGCACATCAGCCGTTCGATGACGTCGCGGCGCAGCTTGTCCTCGGCGGAGACGGCGATGCCGCGCGTGGTCGCCAGACGGCCTTCGCCGACGGCGCGCTGATAGCCGTGAATGCCGCCGTCGTTGACCGCGTACCCCTGGGGCAACGACCCGATGCCCGAGGCGCCCATGCCGATCAGGCAGGGGTTGGCGTCGGTGGTGTAGCCCTGGAAGTTGCGGTGCAGGCGGCCTTCCTTCAGGGCCACGGCCATTTCGTCGTCTTCACGGGCGAAATGGTCGAAGCCGACGGCGACGAAGCCGTTCTCGGCCAGCTTGCGCTGGCAGGCCTCGTACTGCGCCCAGCGTTCCTCGGTGCCCGGCAGGGCGTCCTCGGGCAGCAGGGTCTGGTGCTTCTTCATCCACGGCACGTGGGCGTAGCCGAACAGGGAGATGCGGCTCGGCTCCAGGGTGAAGGCGCGGTCCAGGGTGTCGAGGACGCTCTCCACGGTCTGGTGGGGCAGGCCGTACATGAGGTCGGTGTTGACCTCCGGGATACCGTACTTGCGCAGCCAGCCGACGACCTCGGCCACCTCTTCGTACGGCTGGATGCGGTTGATGGCCTTCTGGACCACCGGATTGAAGTCCTGCACGCCGCAGGAGGCGCGCGTCACGCCGACGCTGGCCATGGCCTTGACGTAGTCCTCGTCGGCGGTGCGCGGGTCCAGTTCGACGGCGACCTCGGCGTCGTCGGCGACCAGGAAGCGGTCGCGCAGGCGGGTCACCAGACGCACGAAGTCCGGGGCGCTGAGGATGGTCGGGCTGCCGCCGCCGAAGTGGATGTGCCGCGCCGTCATACGGGTCGGCAGGGTGTCGGCGACCAGATCGATTTCCTGGAGCAACGCCTCCAGATAGGTGGCGATCGGCTCGTATTTCTTGGTGATCTTGGTGTGGCAGCCGCAGAACCAGCACATCTCGTCGCAATAGGCGACGTGCAGGTAGAGCGACAGCGGCAGGTCCTCGGGCAGGTCCGCCAGCCAGCCCCGGTAGGTGTCGCCGTCCACCGCCGGCGTGAAATGCGGCGCCGTCGGATAGCTGGTGTAGCGGGGAAGCCGCAGGTCGTACTTGTCGAACAGGTCCTGTCGCATCGGGGGTTCTTTCGTTCGCCGCCGGGTCCGTCGCGCGGACCCGGGTGTCAATCGAGCGCCCAGGCTACCCCGGACGTCGTCCGTAACGCAATCGACATAGGGGATAGGGTCCCATGCGCCAACCCCCTTTCCCCGGACCGCCGCCTTCGGCATGATCGGCGGCCCAGCCCTCGGAGTGTTTCCCATGCCCCGCCTCGCCGCCAATCTGTCCACCTTGTTCACCGACCGGCCCTTCCTGGACCGCTTCGCCGCCGCCGCCGCCGCCGGGTTCCGGGGCTGCGAGATGCAGTTTCCCTACCTGGAACCGGCGGAAGTGGTGGCCGACAAGGCCCATATGGCCGGGTTGCGGGTCGCCCTGTTCAACGCCCCGCCCGGCGACTGGCGGGCCGGAGACCGGGGGTTGGCCGCCGTTCCGGGGCGCGAGGACGAGTTCAAGGCGTCGCTGGAAGTGGTGGTCAAATACGCCGACTTCCTGGAGTGCGAGCGCGTCCATGTGATGGCCGGGGTGGTCCCCGAGGAGGACTGGGAAGAGGCGCTGGACACTTATCTGGCCAATCTCCACTACGCCGCGTCGGAGCTTCACGCCGAAGGGATCGCGGTCTGTATCGAGGCGATCAATCCCGGCGACATGGAGGGCTATTTCCTGACCCGCCCGGACGACGCCGCGCGCGTCCTGGAAGACGTCGGCCACAAGAACCTGTTCCTGCAATACGACGTCTATCACGCCCAATCGACCCAGGGCGGCATCACCGACTTCCTGGAACGCCACATGGATCGCATCGCCCATGTCCAGGTGGCCGGTGTGCCGGGACGGCACGAACCGGACGCCCTGTCGGAACTGAACTACCGCTATCTGTTCGACCTTCTGGAAGCCCACGGCTACGACGGCTGGGTGGGGTGCGAATACCATCCGCGCGGCAAGACGGAGCAGGGCCTGAAGTGGGCGCGCGACTGGCTCAACGCCCCGAAGTGACGGTGTAGAGCGCGCGTGTCATGCCGTTGCGGTAGGTCTCCTGCTCGACCAGCGTCAGACGGTGGGGCGTCGCTCCGGCCAACAGCGGCACGCCGCGGCCCAGCAGCAGCGGCACCGTGAACAGTTCGATCTCGTCCAGGGCGCCTTCTTCCAGGAAGGTGCGCGCGGTGGTCGCGCCGCCCACCAGCCAGACGGTCTGGGCGCGCTCGTTCAGGCGGGCGATCAGGGCGGCGACGCTGGAAATGGCCTGCACGCCCGGCGGCGGCGCCGCGTCCAGCGGGCGGGTGGTCAGGACGTAGCACCGCTTTCCCTCGTAGGGCCAGGCGATGCCGCGCTCCGCGAACCCCCTGACCTGATCGTAAGTGGCGCGTCCCAGGACCAGGGCGTCGGCCATGACCTGGAAGGCCGCCGCGCCGGTGTCCTCGCCGTCGAAGGCGGCGAGCCACGCGACACCGCCGTCCGCGTCGGCGCAAAAGCCGTCCACCGAGACGGCGGCATGCAGCCGGATGGTCGTCCCGCTCATCGCTTTCTCCCTGCCGGACCCCTAAGTCTTAGCGGTCGCCGGTAAAGGAAGCGTTAGAACCCCAACGCCTTCGGCAGCCACAGGACCAGGGCGGGGAAGGCGATCAGCAGGATGACGCGCAGGACGTCGGCGGCGATGAAGGGAGCGATGCCGCGCACGATGGTCCGCAGGCGCAGGCCCGGCGTGGTGCCCTGGATGATGAAGAGGTTCATGCCGATGGGCGGCGTGATGAGGCCCAGTTCGACGATCGTCACCAGGACGACGCCGAACCACACCGGGTCCCATCCGGCCTGGGTGACCACCGGGAAGACGAAGGGCACGGTCAGCAGGATCATCGACAGGCTGTCCATGAAGCAACCGAGCGCCAGATAGAACAGGATCACCAGCACCAGCACCGAAAGCGGGCCGAGGTCGGCGGCGCCCAGGGCCGAGACCAGGGTCTGGGGCAGGCGGCTGGTCTCGACGAAGGTGTTGAACAGCGCCGCGCCGATCAGGATCAGGAAGATCATGCCGGTGGTGATGGCCGTCTCCGACAGGGCCTCGCGCAGGACCGTCCAGGACAGTTGGCGGCGCAGGGCGGCGAAGGCGAAGGCGCCCGCCGCGCCGACGGCGGCGGCCTCGGTGGGCGAGAAGACCCCGGCGTAGATGCCGCCGATGACGACGACGAACAGCAGCGTCACGTCCCAGACGCGGGCCAGGGCGCGCAGGCGGCGGCCCCAGGGGACGCGATCCCCTGCGGGCCCCAGATCCGGGTTCAGGCGCACCTGGACCGAGACGGTCCCCATGTAGAGCGCCGTCGCCAGGACGCCCGGCGCCAGGGCGGCGGCGAAGAGGGCGCCGATGGACTGTTCGGTCAGCAGGGCGTAGAGGATGAGGATGATCGACGGCGGGATCAGGACGCCCAGGGTGCCGCCCGCCGCGACGCTGGCCGAGGCCAGGGAATCGGCGTAGCCGCGACGGCGCATCTCGGGAATGGCGACCTTGGACATGGTGGCCGCCGTCGCCAGCGACGACCCGCAGATGGCGCCGAAGCCCGCGCAGGCGCCGACCGTGGCGATGCCGAGGCCGCCCCGGAAGTGGCCGACGAAGGCATAGACGCCTTCGTAGAGATTGCGGGACAGGCCGGCGCGGGCGGCGAAGACGCCCATGAAGATGAATAGCGGCACCACCGACAGGCCATAGGGGAAGACCGCCTCGAAGGGCTGGTTGGCCAGCACGAAGGCGACCATCGACCAATCGGCCAGCAGGGCGGTTCCGACGACGCCGACCAGCCCCATGGCGACGGCGACCGGCACCCGCAGGCCGATCAGGACCAGGGCGGCGGCGAAGCCGATCAGGCCGGACCATTCGCCGCTCATGGGGTGCTCTCCCGTTGGTGGGGCTGGGCGCCCGGGTCGGTTCCCGAGACCGCCGCCCCCAGGTGTCGGACGGCGACCATCAGGACCGCCAGCACCGACAGGACCGCGCCGCTCAGCACGAAGGCCCAATAGGCGATCATCGGCAGGCCCAGGTTCTGGCTGACGTCCCCATAGTCGTGGGCGAGGTTGGCCGAGTCCCACCCGTACCAGGCGATCAGTCCCATGAAGAGGGCGCCGAGCAGGGCGCCGACGGCGTCCAGGGCGTGGCGCAGGCGGGGCGGGAGGCGGTCCTCGGCCACCTCCACGGACACATGGCCGGCCCGCGCGAAGGCGAAGGGAATGGCCCAGAAGGCCGCCGCCATGACCGACAGTTGGGTCAGGTCCACCATGCCCAGGATGGCCGCGTTGACGGTGGCGCGCAGGAGGATGTCGGCCACCGTCACGGCGATGGCGACGGACAACAGGCCCATGCCGGTCAGGGCGACCGCCCGGGTGGTCCGGTCGGAGAGGCGCAGAAGGGTCTGGATCATGGTCGGTCGGCCCGCGGGACAGGGCGCGCCACCCCGGAGCGGGTCCGGGGCGGCGCGGCGCGACGGCAAGGGGAGGCCGGAGCCTACTTCTCGTACTCGGCCACCAGCGCCTGGGCGCGGGCATGGATGGCGCGGGCATTGTCCACGCCGTCCTTTTCCAGCCCGGCCAGATAGCTGTCGACCACCGGCTCCAGGGTGGCCTTCCAGACGGACCGCTCGGCGTCGCTCAGGGCGATGATCTCGTGGCCCCGATCCACGGCGTCCTGACGGCCGCGCGTGTCCCACTTGTCCCACCAGGGGCCGAACTTGGGGATCAGGGCGTCGCCGGAGATGTCGTCGATGACCTGGCGCACGTCGGCGGGCAGGCCGTCGTAGGCGCGCTGGTTCATGACGAAGTAGAAGCAGGTCGTATAGGCCCGCGCGTCGGTGTGGTACTTGACCACCTCGTTCAGGCGGAAGGCGCCGACGGCGTCCCAGGTGAAGATGGTGCCGTCCAGGACGCCTTTCTGAAGGTTTTCGTAGACCTCGGTCGGCGGCATGCCGACGGGCGTGCCGCCCAGGCTTTCGATCATCGCCGAGGTGGCCGGGGACGGCGTGCGCAGGCGCAGGCCCTTGACGTCGGAGGGGGCGCGGACCGGCGTGTCGGTGGTGTGGAACAGGCCGCCGTTGTGGCAATGCAGGGCCAGCGGCTTGACGCCCTTGTACTCGTCGCCCAGCAGGCCCTCCTGATAGAGGCTCCACAGGGTCCGGGTGGCGGCGTCGGCGCTTTCGGTCAGGAACGGCAGGTCCATGATGCTGGTGCGCGGCAGGCGGCCGCGCGGAATGCCCGCCAGGCCGTGGGCGATGTCGACCACCCCGGCGCGGGCCTGATCCATCTGCTTGGCCACACTGCCGAAGGCGGTGTTCACCGGATAGAGTTCGACGGCCACCTTGCCGCCGGTCTTTTCCTCGAGCTCCTTGGCCCAGGGGGCCAGGAAGTCCTGGTGGATACCGTGCTTGTCGGGCAGGAAATGGCTCAGCTTCAGGGTGATGTCGGCGGCCTGGGCGGTGTCCGCGGCGGTCAGGGACGCGGTCAGGGCCAGGGCGCCGACCGCCAGCGCGGTCAGGCTCTTGCGAAGGGTGGGCATGGTCGTTCCTCCAGGTTGGGCCGGTCCCGTCTTTGGCGGGGACCTGGCACGGCGAGGATCAGGATAAACGGCTGTTAGTTTCAAACGCAACAAATTGCCGGACCGCGTCCCGGGCGTACCGCCTCGGCCCCTGGCGAATCCCGTTCATCTGGGGCAGAATGCGTTCGTATGACGCAGGGGAGCGAGCCGATGAGTCGCGACAGCCGGGTCTCGGCGCGACAGTTGGAGGTTCTGGCCGGCAATCTGCCGTTCACGATCTTCACCGCCTTCGTGATCGCGGTGCTGGCCGTCGTCGGCTCGTGGCCGACCCGGGACAAGACCGAATTGGCGATCTGGATGGGCGTCTATGTCGTGGTCACCCTCCTGCGGCTGTGGGGACTGCGGCTGTGGCGGCGGGACCCGCACCGGGACGCGCGGGTTCGCACCTGGGGGCGGCGCATGGTCCTGAACACCTTCGGGGCGGGACTGTTGTGGCTGGTCTTCGGCCTGATCGCCTTCGACGCCACCTCGCCCGGACAGGCGCTGTTCGTCGCCATCATCCTGGTCGGCCTGACGGCGGCGTCGGCGCCGAGCCTGGGGCCGTGGCGTCCAGCCCACACGGCCTTCGCCATCCCGACCATGCTGGGGCTGATCGGCCCGTTCGTCTTGGCCGGGTCACAGACCATGGTGCTTCTGGGGGCGATGGCGGCTGTCTATACGGTGGTCAATCTTTTGTCCGCCCGCAGCGCCGAACAGGTCCTGGCCGACAGCATCCGACTGCGTTTCGACAACGAGCGTCTGGTCGACGACCTGGCCCGCTCCAACGCCGACCTGGAACAGTTCGCCTACGTGGCCAGCCATGACCTGCGGGAGCCGCTGCGTCAGGTGGCGAGCTACGTCAACCTGCTGGAACGGCGCTACACGGACGGCCTGGACGACATGGCGCGCGAGTTCATCGGCTATGCCCGCGACGGCGCGACGCGCATGGACCGCATGGTGATCGACCTGCTGGAATATTCCCGCATCGGGCGGAAGCGCATCTCGGGTCCGGTGGACCTGACGGCGGTCCTGGAGGCGGCGCTGGCCAACCTGGGCCTGTCCGTCGCCGAGACCGGCGCCCGCGTCTCCGTGCCGCTCCGTCTGCCGTCGGTGTTGGGCGACGACTCCGAACTGACCCGCCTGTTCCAGAACCTGATCGGCAACGCCCTCAAGTACCGCCATCCCGACCGGGCGCCGGAAGTGCGGATCGCGGCCCAGCACCGGGGGGCGGTCGCGGAGATCGCCGTCGCCGACAACGGCATCGGCATGGACCCCGAGCAGAGCGAGCGCATCTTCGCGATCTTCCAGCGCCTGCACACGCGGGAGCATTACGATGGGACCGGCATCGGCCTCGCCGTTTGCCGCAAGATCGTCGAGCACCACGGCGGGCGCATTTGGGTGGACACCGAGGCGGGGCGCGGCAGCACCTTCCGCCTGACCCTGCCCCTGGCCCCCGGCGGCGCCAGCGCCGACGCCGAGCGTCCCGAGCGCCCGACCGAGGCCCTGGTGTCCTGACGAACGACAGGGCTTCCCGGAGGGTGGTTTAGAGGCTCAGCGGTTCGTCGGGCAAGGGCGGCAGGGCGTGGGGCTTGCCGTCGCCGTCGATGGCGACGAAGGTGAAATGGCCCTCCGTCACCTTGATGAGTTCACCGGTGTTCATGCGTCGCACCCAGGCTTCCACCCAGATGGTCAGCGAGGTGCGGCCGCGCCGGGTCTCGGTCGAATAGCACGTCAGTTCGTCGCCGACGAAGACCGGCTTGTGGAAGGTGAAGCCGTCCACGGCGACCGTCGCCACCCGGCCCTGGGCGCGGTAGCGGGCGAAGGTGCCGCCGGCCAGGTCCATCTGGGCCATCAGCCAGCCGCCGAAGATGTCGCCCGCCGGGTTGGTGTCGGCGGGCATGGCGATGGTGCGGATGCTGACCTCGCCGCGCGGCGAGGCGGGGGCGGGGCTGGACGAGGCGTCGGTGCCGGCCATGGAGGGTTCCTTTCCCACACTAGATATTGTAAGTGTCGACCATAGCCGCCCCCGTATGATCTACCTCGGGGGCGCGGTCTCCGTCAGCCCCATAATGCAGCCATGTCCGATCTCTTCCAAGACCAGCTTACGCCCCAGACATCCGACTACACGGCCAAGGACATCGAGGTCCTGGAGGGCCTGGAGCCGGTGCGCAAGCGGCCGGGCATGTACATCGGCGGCACCGACGAAAAGGCGTTGCACCATCTGGTGGCCGAGGTCCTGGACAACTCCATGGACGAGGCCGTGGCCGGGCACGCCACCTTCATCGACCTGGACCTGGCCGCCGACGGCACCCTGACGGTGCGCGACAACGGGCGCGGCATTCCCGTCGATCCCCATCCGCGCTTCCCCGACAAGTCGGCCCTGGAGGTGATCTTCACCACCCTTCATTCCGGCGGCAAGTTCGGCGGCGGC
>CAZFRK010000026.1:0-5685 GCA_964521375.1 uncultured Rhodobacterales bacterium | reverse complement strand
GGGAAAATTCGATAACGATTCCTACAAGGTGTCCGGCGGTCTGCACGGCGTCGGCATTTCCGTGGTCAACGCCCTGTCCGAGGAAACGGTGGTCGAGGTCGCCCGCGACCGCACCCTGTGGCGCCAGACCTATTCGCGCGGCCTGCCCCAGACGACGCTGGAAAACCTGGGGCCGGTCCAGAACCGCCGCGGCACGCTGGTGCGCTTCCGTCCCGACCCGGAGATTTTCGGCGCCCGCGCCCGCTTCAAGCCGACCACGCTCTACCGCATGGCGCGGTCGAAGGCCTATCTGTTCCGCGGCGTGAAGATCCGTTGGTCCTGCGACCCGACGCTGATCGGCGAGGCCGAGGCCGAGGCCGTCCCGGCGCAGGAGGAACTGCATTTCCCGCGCGGTCTGGAGGACTTCCTGGAGTCGACGCTCACCGGGCGGACCACCGTCACCAGCATCTACGCCGGGCAGGGCCAGTTGGCCGACGACATGGGCAGCGTCGAATGGGCCGTCTGCTGGCCCGAGGATCAGGAAGCCTTCTTCTCCTCCTACGTCAACACCGTGCCGACGCCCGAAGGCGGCACCCACGAAGCCGGTCTGCGCAACGCCCTGACGCGCGGCCTGCGCCAGTACGCCGAGCTGGTCAACAACAAGAAGGGTGAGAAGATCACCGCCGAGGATGTCGCCGGCGGTGCCTGCGTCATGCTGTCGGTCTTCATCCGCGATCCGCAGTTCCAGGGGCAGACCAAGGAAAAGCTGGCCTCCGCCGAGGCCACCAAGCTGGTCGAGCAGGCCATCCGGGACCACTTCGACCACTGGCTGACCGCCGCGCCCGACGTCGCCAACCAGCTTCTCGGCCATGTCATCGAGCGCCTGGAAGACCGCCAGCGCAAGAAGCAGACCAAGGAAATGTCGCGCAAGACGGCGACCAAGCGCCTGCGTCTGCCCGGGAAGCTGGCCGACTGTTCGCGCTCCATCGCCACCGGCACCGAGCTGTTCCTGGTCGAGGGCGATTCCGCCGGTGGGTCGGCCAAGCAGGCCCGCGCCCGCGAGACCCAGGCCGTCCTGCCCCTGCGCGGCAAGATCCTGAACGTCGCCTCGGCGTCCCTCGACAAGCTGCGCGCCAACCAGGAACTCACCGATCTGGTGGAGGCGCTGGGCTGCGGCATCCGCGACCGCTTCGAGGCCGACAAGCTGCGCTATGAGAAGGTCATCATCATGACCGACGCCGACGTGGACGGCGCCCATATCGCCAGCCTTTTGATGACCTTCTTCTACCAGGAAATGCCGCGTCTGGTCGAAGAGGGGCATTTGTTCCTGGCCATGCCGCCTCTCTACCGCCTCAGCCAGGGCGGCAAGACCCTCTATGCCCGCAACGACGCCCACAAGGACGCCCTTCTGAAAAAGGAGTTCAAGGGCAAGGGCAAGGTCGAGGTCAGCCGCTTCAAGGGTCTGGGCGAAATGCCGCCGGGCCAGTTGAAGGAAACCACCATGGACCCCAAGACGCGCACCCTGCTGCGCGTTGTCCTGCCGGGCCGCACCGAGGAAGACCGCGAGGATCGCCACGCCACGGCCCAACTGGTCGAGCAGTTGATGGGGCGCAAGCCGGAACATCGCTTCGCCTTCATCCAGCAGAACGCCCAGTTCGCGGTCGACCTGGATATCTGACGCCGTGACGGACTCTTCCGCTCCCGCCCGTGCCCTTCTGTTCGATCTGGATGGGACGTTGATCGACAGCGATCCGCTGCACTTCCGGGCTTACGCCGAAGTCGCGGCCCGGTACGGCGTGACCCTCACCGAGGCGATGTTCCGCGAGCGCGTCTCCGGCCAGTCCAACGACCGCATTTGCCGCGACTTGTTCCCGCACGTGGAGGTCGCCCGCCACGCCGCCATCGCCGACGAGAAGGAAGCCCTGTACCGCGCCCTTCTCGATGATGGGGCGACACCCACCGCCGGGCTGGCGGATCTGTTGGCCTGGGGGCGCGCGCGGGGCGTGCGGCTGGGCGTGGTGTCCAACGCGCCGCGCGCCAACATCACCCATACGCTCGCCGCGCTGGGCCTGAGCGACGCCTTCGAGATTTCCTTGTCCGGCGCCGAATTGCCGCGCGGCAAGCCCGATCCGCTTCCCTATCGCACGGCCATGGCGCATTTCGGCGCCGCGCCGGAGCATACCGTGGTGTTCGAGGACGCGAGCCCCGGCCTGACCGCCGCCGTCGCCGCCGGAGCCTTCACCATCGGCCTGACCACCAGCCTGGACGCCGAGGCCATCCTGGCCGCGGGAGCTCGTCTGGCGGTCCCCGACTTCGGGGGCGCCGCCCTGCGCGCCGCTCTGATGGACGGCCTGGGGATGGCGTGACGGGAAATGGTAGGCCCGGAGGGACTCGAACCCCCAACCAGACCGTTATGAGCGGTCGGCTCTAACCAATTGAGCTACGGGCCCGTAAGACGGGAGAGGGTGGAAACCCCACCATCGCGGGCACGATAGCCGATGAGGCGGGAAAATCAACTCGTCAGGCGTGGCCGTCGCGCCGGTGGCGCGGCGGCCCGGTTTTCCGTTCGGTTAAGGATTTGCCTGTAAGCCGGAAGGGGACCGTCGAGCAGGAAAGGGGCGTGCCATGACCGAGGGGCGGGAGGACAAGGCCGACGCCGGAGGGGATGGGCCGGTCGGGCTCGACAACGTGTGCATCGGCTGGCAGGTCGGCTCGCCCAGCGGCTGGGGCGTCTATGGCCTGAACCTGGCGGTGCAGGCCGCCCGTCTGGGCGTGCAGCCCGATTTCCTGGTGGTCACGGCGGACCCGCCGCTCACCCCCTTGCAGATCCGTCTCCTGGAACCGGCCTTCCGGCGCTATCCGGCCCTGCGCGCCGCCCTGAAGGCGGAGCAGGCCATCGCTTATCGCGGCCCGGTGATCCACGGCCTGGCCGACGACCTGACCCAGGCCCCGGCCCTGCGGCGGGTCAAGGGGAGTGTCGAAATCGGCGCGGTCTTCTTCGAAAACGGCCTGTTGCCGGAAAAAAATCTGCCATGGGTCCGCGACCTGCCGCTGATGGTCGCCGGATCGAGCTGGAACGCCGAGGTCATGAGGCGCCATGGCCTGGACAACGTGGCGCTCTGCCTGCAAGGCGTCGATCGCGACCTGTTCCATCCCGCGCCGTCTGGCCGGGGCGCCGGGGACCGCCTGTTTCCGGGCCGTTTCCTGGTATTCTCCGGCGGCAAGATGGAATACCGCAAGGGCCAGGACCTGGTCGCCGCCGCCTTCAAGGTGTTCCACCAGCGCCATCCCGACGCCCTGTTGGTGACGGCGTGGCACAATCTGTGGCCCGAGGCCGTCAAGACCATCGGCCAGTCGCCCCATGTGGAGGGCGTGCCGGAGATCGCCGCCGACCGTCGCCTGGAGGTTCGGGAGTGGCTGGCCCGCAACGGGATTCCGCCGGAGGCGGTGATCGACCTGGGTGTCATGCGGAACCACCAGATGCCGCAGGTCCTGCGGCAGTGCGACGTCGGCCTGTTCCCCAGCCGTTGCGAGGGCGGCACCAATCTGGTGGCGATGGAGGCCATGGCCTGCGGACTGCCGGTCATCCTGTCCAACAACACCGGCCATCGGGACCTGATCCACGGCGATGGCGAGGTGGCGCGGTGCTGGTCCCTGGACATGCAGTTGCCGCTGGCCGACCTGACCGGGCGCCCGGAGCGGGTGGACTGGGGCGAATCCCTGATCGACGAGATGGTCGCCAAGCTGGAGGCGGCCCACGCCGACCGCGCCGAGGCCGCGCGGCGGGGCGCCGCCGCCGCCCGCTTCATGGAAGGCTGGGACTGGAGCCTCCGCGTCGCCGACCTTCTGCGCGAAGTGGCCCGCGTCGCCTGATCGGTTTCGATCGGCCCGGTCGGCCCGGTGGATCTTGGCTCGCGTGGGCGGGGTCAGCCGCGCAGCGCCGAGGCGAGCCGCCGGAACGGCGCCGGATCCCGCCCCAGGCCGAGCGACGAGGTGAAATGGCCGCGCGGATGGGTGAACAGGCCGTCCGCCGGCACGCCCCACGCCTCGGCCAGCGCCCGGCCCTCGGCGTAGGGGGTGACGCGGTCGGCCTCGCCCAACACCATGACCACCTTGTCCGCCGGGCAGGCGGGCGGTCCCATGGGTTCCAGAAGCGACCGCCAGCGGGTCGCCGCCGCGCGCGTCCAGCCCGCCGCCGCCAAGGCGTCGGGAACGCCCAGGGCACCGGTCAGGGCGCCGTCATAGGCGACGGCGGTGAGCGAGGCCGAAGGCGTGACCAGGAAGACGGCGTCGGGGCGCATGGCCTCGGGCCAGCCGTGCGCGACGCTAGCCGCCAGTTGGGCCGTCAGGGCGCCCAGGCTGATGCCGCCGATGGCGACCGGCGCGCCGCCCGAGGTTTCCCGCGCCCAGGCGGTCAGCAGGCCGATTTCCACGACCGCGCCCCGCATATAGTCCAGCAGTCCCATCAGGCCACGTCCCAGGACGGGTTCTCCGCCATAAAGGCCGCGCGCCATGCGGTGGCTGTGCCAGGGGCCTTCGGCGCGCACCAGACGCATGCCATCCTCGCCCAGCAGGCGCAGGGGTTCGGCGGTGCCGCGCCAGAACTCCTCCTCCATGCCGATGCCGTGGGCGAAGACCAGGGTCGGCGCGTCGGTCGGCGCGTCGGGCGGCGTGATGACCCGCGCCCGCAGGCGGTCGTCGGGCGAGTCGGGATAGGGACAGGCGGCGGTCCGGCGCAGCCATTGGTGGGTGACCTCGGCCTCTTCGACCGGCGCGGAAACCTCCCACGGGGCGGCGGCGGGGGGCGGGAAGGCGGTCGCCGGGTCGCTCAGGCGCCCGCCGTGGGCGGCCTCCACGGCCTCGGGCGGGGCGATGGCGAAGGCCACCGGCGGGATGGCCTGAGCCATGTGCAGCGGCGCGAAGAGGCCCCGCCCCATCATCAGGCGATGGGCCGCCTCGTGCCGGGCTTCCTCCAGGGCACGACGGGCCGCCGGGGGCGGCGGCGCGGTGGAAAACAGCCCGGCCTCCCAGGCGGCCTGGGCCGCGTCGTGGGCGGCGTCCAGCGTCTTCAAGCGGGCCAGCGCCGGGTCGGTCAGCCAGCGCGGCGGGTCGTCCAGCCCCAAGGTGGTGGCGAAGGTCTCGGCGGTGCCGTCGCCGTCGCGCGCCGCCGCCCAGGCCCGCGACAGCGGAAAGTACCAGCGCCCCAGGATGTCGACGGTGGCACGGTCGAACCACGGCCTGAGCAGCAGGTCGGCGAAGGCGTCCCGGAACAGGGCGTCGAGGTCGGGCAGGGTCAGGGCCATGGGCGCAGTCTACCCCAGGGGGCGACGCTTCCACAGCCCTTCCATCCGATGCGCAGGTAGGATACAACCGCGCCAAAGGCCCGCCGTCCACGGCGGGACCCTTCCCCTATTGTCTTTTCCGAACGGAGGGCCTCGTGGCTTCCTACCAGTACATCTACACCATGCGCGACCTGTCGAAGGTCTATCCGGGTGGCAAGAAGGTGGTCGAGGGCGTCAACCTGTCCTTCCTTCCGGGCGCCAAGATCGGCGTGCTGGGCTACAACGGCGCCGGTAAGTCGACCCTGCTGAAGATCATGGCGGGCGACGACAAGGAATTCGGCGGCGAGGCCTGGGCCGCCGAGGGCGTGAAGGTGGGCTACCTGCGCCAGGAACCGCACCTGAACCCCGACAAGACCGTCCTGGA
>CAZFRK010000025.1:0-16721 GCA_964521375.1 uncultured Rhodobacterales bacterium | reverse complement strand
CTCTCGTCTTCCACCGGCATGATGCCGAACTCGGTCAGCAGGTCTTCGAGCTCGTCCATGGTCAGCGGCGTCGGGATCACGAACCGCTTGTTCTCGACGATCTTCTTCGCCAGCGCGCGGTACTCGTCGGCCTGACCGGCCTTCGGGTTGTACTCGATCACCGTCATGCGGCGGATCTCGGCGTGCTGCACGACGTTGTCGCGCGGAACGAAATGGATCATCTGCGTGCCGAGCTTGGCCGCCAGCGCCTCGATCAGTTCGTCCTCGCGGTCGGTGTTGCGCGAGTTGCAGATCAGGCCGGCCAGACGCACGCCGCCGGAGTTGGCGTACTTCACGATGCCCTTGGCGATATTGTTGGCCGCGAACATGGCCATCATCTCGCCGGAGCAGACGATGTAGATTTCCTGGGCCTTGTTTTCACGGATGGGCATGGCGAAACCGCCGCACACCACGTCGCCGAGCACGTCGTAGGAGACGTAGTCGACACCGTCATAGGCGCCGTTCTCTTCCAGGAAGTTGATGGCGGTGATGACGCCGCGACCGGCGCAACCGACGCCCGGCTCCGGACCGCCGGACTCGACGCACTTGATGTCCTTGTAGCCGATCTTCAGCACGTCCTCGAGTTCCAGGTCCTCGACGGAGCCGGCTTCGGCGGCCAGATGCAGAACCGTGTCCTGGGCCTTGGCGTTCAGGATGAGGCGGGTGGAGTCCGCCTTGGGGTCGCAGCCGACGATCAGGATCTTCTGACCCATTTCGACCAGCGCCGCCAGGGTGTTCTGGGAGGTGGTGGACTTGCCGATACCACCCTTACCGTAGAAGGCGATCTGACGCAGAGCGCTCATTAGGAATCTCCTCTCGATGTCTCGTTCCGTCGAAGGGGGGCGGCGTCCTCATGATGCGCAACCCCCGTCACGCAGCGCCTTCCTTGCAGACCTCGTGCCAAACTTTCATGAATTCGAAAATAAGTTTTTTTCCAATGACTTAATAAGGTCCCTCCGGCGCACGCGCGGCCCTTGGGACGTGTCGACAAAGCGACAATCACCGACAAACTGTCGGACCCGACACAGCGTCCGAAAACCGGTCCCGGCTCAAGGGGCGCCCAGGGGCTGGCTCCCGCCAAAGGCATGAATCTTGCTTTGTTTTTCGGACGCCAAGGGGAACATGGGGGATGCCGGCGGATGAGCCAGACCACGGACCAACGCGACACGCCCGCCGGGAAGAAGGCCACCGGCCTTCCCAGCGTCGGCCAATCGACCAATCTTGTCGGCGTTCCGACAGCCCTCATCGCCTCGACGGCCTACAACGACGCTCCGGTTCCCTTGCAGCTTGCCGGGGTGCGGGCCATGAACCGGCAGTTCTTCGAGGTCATGCTGGAACAGGCTCCCGACCTGGAAGACGCGGCGGTCGCCTTTCATCTCTACATGCAGGCCGTCTTCGGGCTGGAGCCGGAGCAACAG
Organism: uncultured Rhodobacterales bacterium; assembly: GCA_964521375.1. Lineage (GTDB taxonomy): Bacteria > Pseudomonadota > Alphaproteobacteria > Rhodospirillales > Rhodospirillaceae > CAZFRK01. Next base: position 15,264 of record CAZFRK010000025.1, on the reverse strand, counting down.
GAACGGCGCACCGCCAAGGACGGCATGAGGCGCTTCCGCTCCAGCTACCTGCGCCTTCTCAAGGGCTGGGGATACGACAACAACGCGCGGGAGGGCGCCGTCCTGAAGGGTTGGGTCGAAAGCCGTTTCGGACTCTACCCGACCTTTCACAAGGAACCGATCCTGTCCTTTTCCTCGGCGGCCTGGATGGGCTACATCGAGGAAAAGATGGCGAGCCGCTTCCACAACAACTCGATCTATACGCAACTCGACATCATGTACGAATTCTGCCAATGGGCGCTGGACCGCTACATGGCCCCCGGCGACCGGCACTTGACCCTTTATCGTGGAGTCAACGACTACACGGAACACCAGTTGGTCGAACGCATCGACAAACGGACCGTCGTCATCCGCGTCAACAGCCTGGTGTCCTTCACCTCGGAACGCGACATCGCCGAGTGCTTCGGCGACACGATCCTGGAGACACGCGTTCCCAAGGCGAAGGTCATTTTCTTCAACACCCTCCTGCCGACGCATCCGCTCAAGGGCGAGGGTGAGTTTCTGGTCATGGGCGGCGACTATCGCGTCACCGCCAACTACTTCTAGTCCTAGGGAGACCGTCATGCCCGTTCCGGGGCCTAGTCTTGACTCCCGTGCGCTCGGCGCCTTTCTCGGCCTCGCGGTCGGCGATGCGCTGGGGGCCACGGTCGAATTCCTGACCCGCAACGAAATCAAGCATCAATACGGCGTGCATCAGAAGATCGTCGGCGGCGGTTGGCTGCGGCTGAAGCCGGGCCAAGTCACCGACGACACGCAGATGAGCCTGGGATTGGCGCGATCCTTGGTCCGTAAGAACGGACTGGACCCCGTCGACCTGTGCGAGGAATACGCCGAATGGCTGCGGTCCAAGCCCGTCGATGTGGGCAATACCGTGCGCCGGGGCATTCAACGGTACATCAACAAGGGAACGACGGAGACGGATTTCCACGAGGGCGATGCCGGAAACGGCGCCGTCATGCGGACCCTGCCGGTGGCGCTGGCGACGCTTGGCGACGCCGAGCGCATGGACGCCTGGACCATCACGCAGGCCCATACGACCCACAATCACCCGTTGTCCGACGAGGCGACCTTGTCCTTCAACCGGATGATCCAGAGCCTTCTCGTGGGAGGCGGCATGAAGGCCGTTCGCGACGAAGCCAACGCCCTGGTGTCCCGCCACCGGACCTTCCGCTTCGATCCCTATCGCGGCAATGCCACGGCCTATGTCGTCGACACCATGCAGACTGTCCTTCACTGCTATTTCATGACCGACACCTTCAAGACCTGCGTGGTGGAGACCGTCAACCAGGGCGGCGACGCCGACACCACCGGCGCCATCGTCGGTGCCTTGGCGGGCGCCACCTATGGCGCCGAAGCCATTCCCAAGGGCTGGGTCAAGAAGCTCGACCCGCGCGTCCGCGAGGAGATCGAGACCCTGGTCCCCCAGCTCCTGCGCCTGTCCGACGCCCCGTCCCTGTAGGAGTTCCGACAATGACGACGGTTGTGTTCTTCGAAAAGCCCGGCTGCCGCAACAACACCCGCCAAAAGGCGTTGCTGGAGGCCGCCGGTCACCGGGTCGAGGCCCGCGACCTCCTGACAACGGCGTGGACCGCGGACTCCCTACGTCCCTACTTCGGCGACCGCCCGGTGGCGGAGTGGTTCAACAAGGCCTCGCCCCAGGTCAAGGACGGCTCCGTCCGGCCCGACCGCCTGGACGAGGCCACCGCGCTGCGCCTGATGATCGATGAACCGCTGCTCATCCGGCGCCCCCTGATGGAAGCCGACGGGCAAAGGCGCTGCGGGTTCGACATGGAGGACGTGGCCGCCTGGATCGGTCTTGGCACGGATGACCGCTTGGAGGTCGAAACCTGCCCCAAGAGCCACCTGACGGACCCGGCCCCTTGCCCCACGCCGCGCGAGACGACCGCATGAAAAAGGGGGCTCCTTGGAGGAGGGAGCCCCCACCGCCCACAGTCCCCAGCCAGGCGGCTGGTTTGGCGGATCCGCGAATTTAGGACCGGGGACGGTCGGCGCTCCCCCGAATGCCGACCATCCCCGGCTTTCCTCCCAGGGGGGAAGGAACCTTCGTCCGCCCTACAAGGCGGACGCCTCTAAAGCCATCACGGCGACCGCGTCCTCCAGCGGGAGGTGAAGCGGCGTGACGCCGATCTCGGCCAGGAACTTCATTTCGTTCTTGGTCATCTCCGCGCCGCCGTCCCCTTCGGCTTCCGACAGCGGCGGCAGAATGGCGAAGTGCGGACCGCGGGACCGCTTGGTGATCTGGCGGGCGAAGGTGCGCAGCATCTGGTCGTAGAAGCGGCATCCCAGGAAGACGAAACCCCGCTCTCCCCGCGCGTCCTTCACCAGATCGGGAATGGGCGTCTGGATGTCGATCTCGGTCAGCACTTCCACATAGTCGCTGTCCGACACCAAATAGTTCTTCGCCGGAGCGACGGAACCGTGCGGCTTATAAAGCGCCGTCGTCCAGTCCCGCGCCTCGTCGGCGTCGGCCTCGTTGCCATTGGGCCAGAAGTATTTGGTCCAGATGTCCTTCCACTCGCCGTTGCGGGTGACGCCCTGGACCTGCCCCCAGTCCAGCCGCCCGGCTTCGGCCAGGGCGGCGGCCATGGCCCCGTCGTACCAGGTGTCGACGATCAGCGGCACCGTATCCAGGCGCGCCAGCCACCGATGGGTCGGCGACGGCTCGACCACCGGCGCGAACAGTTCGTTCAGCAACTTTTCCAGGGTCTGGCGGTGGCGCTGCGTCTCGATGTATTGGGCGCTGCTCCAGAGATTGTGCCGAATGCGACCGGGCACGCCCACCTTGCTCGTCAGGGCGGCGACCAGGGCGCGCGGCGTCGCCGGAACCGGCGGCGTGCGTCCGCCCTCCTCCAGGACGCCCGGCCCCAGATAGGGGATCAGGCGCCCGGAGGCGACATCACGTCCGATGGCCGACAGACGGTCCTTCAGGGTGGGGGAGACGGCGTTCATGGCATCAATCCACTTCCGCCAGCTTGCGGGCCTCGACCGTCAAGGGCAGGCGGGTGTCCGGCTCGAGGTCGGGCATTTGAAACCGCCAACCGTTGTCCAGGGTGATGATGCCGCCCCAGACATGCGGGGTTTCGGACTCGACGACCCGCGCTTCCAGGTCCTTCTTCGGCACGTAGGCCTCGTATCCCGAGGCGCCTTTGCGGATGGTGATCTTCACTGGACTATGCCTCCTCAGCCGATTTGATTTCGCGACCGCGCATGCCGACAAGGCGGCCGCGCTCGAAGAAATCGACCCCGTAGATGTAGTAGCGTTGCAGGAAGGTCCCGATGGAGCTGACGTAGCCCACGTCACCGATCCGCACCAGGATCTCGCCGATCTCGGCTCCCGGAAAGGTGCCGTCGTTGCGGATGTGGCGGGTGGCGACGACCTTCATGCCGTAGGTGTAGGTGGGATCGTCGTAGATCTCGATATCGTCCTCGGCCTTCATCATCGCTCGGTCCTTTCCTCTATCACTTGGCCGTCGGCGATCGGGGCACCCCCGACCATCCGGGCCAGAACCGCGCCGCGCACATCGGCCTCGGGATCGTCGAGAAGCCGTGTCGCCGCGCTCAAGGGCGCCCGGCTCGCGACGGCGAACCGCACCCGCCAATCGTCGTCGTCGGCCAGGACCACCAGCTGTTCCGGTTCCAGCCTTTGCACGACATTCAGGCGAACGGCGGGATCGGAATCCCAGGCCATGATGAGAAGCCAATCGACGGGGATGCGTTTGGCGACCGTACGGCGGACCTCGGGTTCGGGGTCGCTCATCATCAGGGCCAGGATATCCGTCGGCAGGCGGCGCGCGACGATACCGCGCACGTAATAGTCTTCGTCCTCGACCATCGCCGCGAGGTCCACCCCATCCAGGCGGCTGGCGACGACGGCGCGCACCTTTCGGTCGGGGTCGCTCCGCAGGTCAAGGATCCGCCGCTTCGGCAAACGTTGGACGGCGGCGGCGCGCACTTCCGGTTCCGCGTCGTCCAGCAGCGCCGGAAGCCGGAAGACCGTCGCGAAACGGGCGGCGATGGTGCGAACCTCGAAATAGGGATGGTCCAGGTAGGCGTCCGCCAAATCCGGATTGGCCTCGAAGAAGGCCAGAACACGCCGCCCATGGCGATCCTGAACGCAAGCCTGTCCCTGGGCGCACCGCCCTTTCGCCGCCTGAGCGGCATGGGGGCAGGTGGAACAGTCGACCGCCTTACCCTGCCAGTCGACGCAGGCCGGACGCCCAGGGGTCGGCTCGATGTTCGGTGTCGGACTCATGGCGCACGCCTCCGGATGGGGCGGGCGGGAGGAAGGCGGCACGCCCCCTGCCCGCCGCCGCGGTGGGTCAGGCGGGCACGCAGGTGCCGTCGACCGGGCAGACCTCGGCGCACTTGGGCGCGTCGCCGTCACATTCGGTGCACTTGGCCGGATCGATGATGTAGGTGTCACCCTTCATCTTGATGGCGGCGTTGGGGCACTCGAATTCGCAGGCGCCGCACACGGAGCACTGGCTGGTGATGATCTGATAGGCCATTGGGAACTCTCCTCGGTCGGGACTGGTCTGGAAAAAGGGCGGTCAGGCGCTGGCCAGCGTCTCCGCCGGCTCCGTTTCGGCGCCCGTTTCGGTCGTGAACCAGGCACTGACGGAGGATTCGATGTAGTCGTAGGCGTAATCGTCGATGACGGGGATGCCAGCCTCCGCCAGACGGTCGCGCGGGCAGTCGCCGATCTTCGCGGTCAGCACCGCGGAGACACCGTCCAGGGCCTCGATGATCGTCTCCAGGCGGTCGTCCTCGCCGAAGCCGCCCAGGCAATAGTTGTCGGCCCGGCGATGACCCTGGAAGCGCACGCCCTTGGAATCCACGGCGTAGACCTGAAACTCACGGGCATGGCCGAAGTGCTGGTTGACGCGCCCGCCGCCCTTGGTGGTGATGGCGACCAAGCGCGGCGCCTCTTCGACCTTGGCGGCCTGGGCCAGATCGGCCTGGGCGGCCTCGGCGGCGGCGCGGCGGTCGGCCCGCTCCTGTTCCACCACCTCACGGTACAGGCGACGCTTTTCGGGATCGTAGTCGACCGTCTCGGGCAGCTTGTCGAGCGTGAACTCCTGCCCGCGGTCCTCGCCCAGGAGGCCGACGGCGTCGGCCCGGCACTGGCGGCAGTGGCGCATCAGGTTGGCGCCGCCAGAGACCTTGTCCTGGAGGTCGGCCAGTTCCTTCTGCGACGGGCCGCGCTGTCCGGTCAGCCCGAAATGAGTCCCATGCTCGGCGGCGGAGATCAGCGGCATGATGTTGTGCAGGAAGGCGCCGCGTTCCTTCACGGCGGCGTTGACCGCCACCAGATGGTCGTCGTTGATGCCCGGGATCATGACCGAATTGATCTTCACCAGGATGCCCTTGGAAACCAGCATCTCCAGACCTTCAAGCTGACGCTCCAGGAGGATCTTGGCGGCCTCGACGCCCCTGTACCGCTTGCCGTTGAAGAAAATCCACGGGTAAATCTGGGCGCCGATCTCCGGGTCCAGGCAGTTCATGGTGATGGTGACGTGGTCGATGTTGTGCTGGGCGATGCGCTCCACATGGTCGGGCAAGGCCAGCCCGTTGGTGGAAATGCAGAACTTGATGTCCGGCAGCACCTTTTCGACCAGAGCGAAGGTCTCGAAGGTCTTGCGACCATCGTAAACGGCGTCTCCTGGACCGGCGACGCCCAGGACGGACAGCTGCGGCACCTCGTTGGCGACGGCGACGACCTTCCGGGCGGCGTCCTCAGGGCTTAGCCGCTCGGAAACGACGCCCGGGCGGCTTTCATTGGCGCAGTCATACTTCCGATTGCAGTAGTTGCACTGGATGTTGCAGGCGGGCGCCACCGCGACATGCATGCGGGCGAAATAGTGATGGGCCTCCTCGCTGTAGCAAGGATGGTCCTTGATCTTTGCCCAGATATGATCGGGCACGTCGCCCTGACCGGCGTCGCTGCCGCAGGACGACGACGAACAGCCGCCGCTTTCCATGGCGGCCCGCAGATCGGCGGTGGTCTCGTCCAGAGGGGCGATGCTGTCCAGCGAGATGACCTGGCTCACGGCGGCTCTCCTTGCGGCGGTTCCCGTTCGGGAGTCCTCCAAAGCAAGCCGAATGCCAACTCCATATACCCATATCTAACAATAGGTTGGATGAATTCAGGCGCGCCGGGATCTGTTCGACACACGACACAATGTCGGGGGTGCGACATGGCGCCACGCCCCTGTCGGACGACGACCGCCCCGTTCCGAGGACGAAACGGGGCGGTCTTGATCGCGGCCATCCATCACCGTGGCGATGGCGGTCAGAGGCGCTTGACCTCGATATTGTATTTCTTGAGGGCGTAGCCGACCTGACGGGGCGTCAGGCCGAGAAGGCGCGCCGCCTTGGCCTGAACCCAGCCGGATTTCTCCATGGCCGACAGAAGGCGGTCACGTTGCGGCATCCCGCCCGCTCCGGTCAAGGGTTCCCCGCCGCCGCCCTCCTCTCCGGGGAAGTCGTCATAGGCGACCGGCGCACCGCCCCCGGAGGACGGGGTCGGTACCGACGGCACTGAAGCGGGCCGCGCCGTGCGCGGCATCGATCCCCCCAGTCCGCCGACCGGCTGGGCATCTTCGTCCAACCGCCACAGGACGGCGGAGAGGCACTGATCGTGGCGACAGGGCAGGTCCTTGCCGCTGATGATTTCCCCCCGCGCCATCGTCGCCACCCGGTTCACGCAGTTTTCCAGCTCACGCACGTTCCCTGGGAAATGGCAGCCGTCGAAAATCGCCAACGCGTCGGGCGCCAGGCTGAGCTTGCGGTCGTTTTCCTGGTTGAACTTGTCCAGGAAGTGGGCCGCCAAGCGGGGCACATCGCCCTCTCGTTCCCGCAGGGGCGGCAGGAAGATCGGCACCACGTTGATGCGATAGTAGAGGTCGGCCCGGAATTCACCGTCGGCGACGGCCTTTTCCAGACTCTTGTTGGTGGCGGCGATAAGGCGGAAATCGACCTTCAGCGTCTTGCTCCCACCGACCCGTTCGAATTCGCCTTCCTGAAGGATACGCAGCAGCTTGGCCTGGAAGGCTAGGCTGATTTCGCCGATTTCATCGAGGAACAGCGTCCCGCCCGCGGCCATCTCGAAGCGTCCCTTGCGCTCCTGCGTGGCGCCCGTGAAGGCGCCCTTTTCGTGACCGAAGAGTTCGGATTCAAGCAGGGTCTCCGGCAAGGCCGCGCAGTTCACCTTGATGAACGGCTTGTCCTTGCGCGGGCTCAGGGTGTGCAGGGCGCGGGCGACCAGCTCCTTGCCGGTGCCGCTTTCCCCGCGCAACAGGACGGTGGACTTGAGGGGCGCCACCTGCCCGACCTGATCGAACACCCGCTGCATGGCCGGACTGTCGCCGATGATGTCGGTGATCGCCGCCGGGACCGCTTTCTGGGGTTGAACCTCGGCGCGCAAGGCTTTTTCCAGCCGCGCCTGTTCACGGATAAGACGTTCGCGATCGGACGCCACCGATTGGTGCAACCGCACCGTCTGCGCCATCAGATTGGCGATCATTGTCAGAAAGCGGACATCGGACTCGAAGCTGAATTGAACGGCGCCGTCCCATTCGCGCTCGATGGACAGGGCGCCGTAGGTCCGGTCCGCGCCCTTGATCGGCACAACGATGACCGATACGACCTCTTCGTCTTCCAGGTCGTCCAGATAGTCGGCGAATTGCGGTTCCGACCCGGCATTCCCGACCACCAGCGGCATGGATGTCGAGACGACGCGCTTCAGGACATCGACCGGAAAGCGACTGTCGCCCCGCTTGATGCCTTCCCGCGACAGACCGCTGGCGGCGGCGACGCGCACCTCGTCCTGACCCTCGCGCAACGCCACCAGACCGTGCCGCATCTGAAGATAGGACGACAGCAGGTTCAGAACATCGTGAAACGTTTTCTCGAGATCCAGCGAAGACGACAGGATCTTGGAGACTTCGTAGAGGGTGATCAACGACAGCGAGGAACTGCCAATGTCTTCACCACGCATGGGGGACCTCCAGCGGTACAAGGCACCAGCTCGGGCGCCGCCCCTCCCTGTTTTTCGGGAAAAACCCTATTTTTCTTCTAGTTACCGCACCGCAGCACCAACTTTATAAAGATACCATAGTAGCTGAACGGGGGCGCCGTAAAGCCCGTATAGAGCGCGATCCGCGTTCCGCCACCGCGCCCGGAGGCCGCGACGCCACCTCTCAGCCCTTAAGACGCGGCGACGAAGAGGCCAGACCAAGGCCGCGCGGACCGGCGTCCGGCGGACGCCTCGCTCAGGCCTCCTTCAGAACGCCCCGCCGAATCTGATCGAGTTCGATGCTTTCGAAGAGCGCCTTGAAGTTGCCCTCGCCGAATCCTTCGTTGCCGCGCCGTTCGATCAGTTCGTAAAAGATCGGGCCAAGGACATTTTCGGTGAAGATCTGCAGCAGCAAGCCCTGGTCCTTGGTCGGCGCCCCATCCACCAGGACGCGGTCGCGACGCAACGCTTCGACGTCCAGACCGTGCCCCGGAATACGGTGGTCGATCAGGTCGTAGTAGGTGTCCGGCGTATCCAGGAACACCATGCCGTCCGCCCGCATCCCCCGCACGCTCCGCCCCACGTCGGCCGTCGACAGGGCGATATGCTGGACCCCTTCACCGTTGTAGGCATCCAGATATTCTTGAATTTGACTTCGGTCGTCGGCGCTTTCGTTGATCGGAATGCGGATCTTCCCGTCCGGACTGGTCATGGCCTGACTGCGCAGGCCCGTCAGCTTGCCCTCGATGTCGAAGTAGCGGACTTCCCTGAAATTGAACAAGGCCTCGTAGAAGGCGGCCCACCGCCGCATGTTGCCCTGGGCGACATTGTGCGTCAGATGGTCGATGGTCAGCAGGCCGTGACCGCGCGGACGGGCCTCGACGCCGGGCAGAGGCTCGAACGGTCCGTCGAACACGGACCCCTGCGTCCCATGGTGGTCGACCAGATAGACCAGACATCCGCCGATTCCCTCCAGGGCGACGACCTCGGGCAGGCTGACCGTCACCGAGGGAGCGACAGGCACCCCTTGATCGCGGGCGGCGGAAACGACACGGGCCGTGTCCTCCACATGGAAGGCGATGGCATTGACGCCCGGCCCGTGAACATCCTCGAAGGCCGCTGCCTGCCCTTCTCCGGACGCATTGAGGAGGAAAACGATGTCCCCCTGACGCCACAGCGTAATGGCCTTTTCGCGGTGGCGGGCGACAGCCCGGAATCCCATACGGGTAAAGACCGCCTCCAGGGGGCGCGGATCGCGCGCGGCATATTCGATGAAGGCAAATCCATCTGTCCCCATGGGATTGTCCCACAAATCGACTCGGGTTCGCGTCTGGTCCGTCATGGGCGTCCTCCTGCTCGTTTCCTCGCGCCCGCCTGGGCATCCTTGGCACGATCATAGCAACTCCGGCACGCGAGGAGCTTGCCAATGAGAGCCCGAAACGGCACATTCACGCGTGTTTCCCGCATACCTTCGCGAGATGACGCGATGACCCAAGCATTCCCTCTTCTTGATCGCCTGGACCGCCGAATCCTGGCCTGCCTGCAAGAAAACGCCCGTATCTCTCATGTCGAATTGAGTGAAAGAGTCAACCTTTCGGCCAGCCAATGCCAAAGACGGGTCAAGCGTCTGGAAGACAGCGGCGTCATCGAGGGATACGGTGCCCGCGTCTCGGCGGAAGCGGTCGGCTTGGGGCTGACGGCCTTTGTCAGCGTCACCCTGGGAAAGCACGGTGAAAACCCGGCGGCACGCTTCGCCGAGGCCATCCGTCTCATTCCCGACATCCTGGAATGCCATGCCGTGACGGGCGAGGCCGACTACCTGTTGCGGGTATCGGCCCCGGACCTCAAGGCGTTCTCCACCTTCCTCCTCCACCGTTTGATGAGCCTGCCCGGCGTCGCCGCGGTCAAATCCTCGGTCGCGCTGGAACCCATCAAGACGGCCACCGGCCTGCCTCTGACCGACGACGGGGCCTGAGTTAGGGGGCTTCTCCGTCACTGGACGCGCCGGGGGCCGACAGCCAAGTATCCAAGGCCTCGATCGTCGCCTTATACAGATCGGGAATACGCGCGGCCTCGGCCTTGGCCGCGACCAGATCATCGGTCGCGCACAGGCGCTCGATGGACTGCCCGATGGCGAACAGGCCCGCGAAGCCGAAGTTGGACGCCGCGCCAGCCAGTTTGTGCGCCGCCTGTCCCAAGGCCTTGGCGCTGTCCCCGTCCGCGCAGGCGGCCACCTCTTCGGTCGCCGCCGCGACACCGCGACGCCCCAGCTTGAGAATGGTCGCGAAGCTGTCCGGCCCCAGGGTCTTGAGGCGCTCGGCGATGAAAGGTTCGTCCAGCGGCGTTTCGATCGACCACGGACGCCTCGCGCCCGTCGCCTCTCCGCCCACCGGGTCCCGCCCCTCGGGTGAGGGTGACGAGGGTGACGGTGACCGGGCGGCAATGTCGGCGGGCGCGGAAACGACGGGTGGCTCCGCTACGGGAGGTTCGGCGGCGGGGGGGGCCTCCACCGAACGCCCGCCGACCACGGCGGCCATGGCGGCGCGGAACTGATGACTTTGTATAGGCTTGGCCACGACACCATTCATCCCGGCCTCCCGATAGGTCTGAACGTCCTCGGCGAAGACGTTGGCGGTCAAAGCCAGGATGGGCACCCCGGCCCGGCGGGCATCGCTTCCCGCGCGAATACGCCGGGCCGCCTCGACGCCGTCGAAATCAGGCAGGCGGATATCCATGAGGATGATGTCGAAGTCCTCGTTCAGCGCCTTGTCGACGGCTTCCCCACCAGTGACCGCGACTGTGGTCTGGTGACCTTCCCGCTCCAGGAACGCCGTGGCCACGCGGCGGTTGACCTCCACGTCCTCCACCAGCAAGACCCGCTGCGGAGGAAGACGGCGCGGCTTCGGCTCCCGTGCCGGAGCCTCCGGGGTCGGGTCCACGGTCAAAGGGATGTCCACCCAAAAGAGCGACCCCACCCCCTGCTCGCTTTCAACGTCGATCGACCCGCCCATCAGTTCGACGATACGGCGGCAGATGGCCAATCCCAGGCCCGACCCACCGAAGCGGCGCGCCACGGAGGCATCGGCTTGACTGAACCTCTGGAACAGACTTTGCCGCTGCTCCTGGCTCAGGCCGATGCCGGTGTCACGCACTTCGAAGCGAACCACGGCCGCCCGCCCGTTCTCGGATAGCGTCCCGGCGGAGAGGGTGACAGAGCCCTTCTCCGTGAACTTGACCGCGTTGCTGACCAGGTTGAGCAGGACCTGACGCAGGCGGGTCGGGTCCGTGATCACGATGTGCGGCAGGCTCCGGTCCAACTCGGCGCTGACGGTCACGCCCTTGGCCGAGGCGCGCGGCGTCATGAGGTCCGTCACCGACCGGGCCAGCCGATGGAGGTCGAACCTCGCCTGCTCGAACTCCAGGCGCCCTTCCTCGATCTTCGACAGATCCAGGATATCGTTCAGAATGGTCAGAAGCGCGCCGCCCGAATAGTTGATGGTCTCGACATACTCCCGCTGTTCGGCGTCCAGGCGACTGCCGCGCAGCAGTTGGACCATCCCGAGAATGCCGTTCATGGGCGTCCGGATTTCATGGCTCATGGTGGCCAGGAACTCGGATTTCATGCGCGCCGCCGATTCCGCCTGTTCCTTGGCCTGCTTGAGTTGCGCCTCGATACGACGACGTTCGGTGATGTCCTGGTTGATGCCGAACTCGCGGACGACGGCACCGCTTTCGTCTCGGTCCCGATAGCCTTGGAACAGGATGTCGCGCTGTTCGCCGTCCGGCGTCAGAAGCCGGAACACCAAGGTCATGGCATCCCAGCGCGAGTCCTGGAGAACGGCGCGCAGCCGGTCCCGGTCGTCGGGATGGACCCGCTCCACGAAGTCGATCAGAGCCCCCGGCGCGGACCCCGGCGCGTAGCCCCAAATACGCTCCAGACCGGCGGACCAGTGGCTCGTTCCCTTGCGCGGATAAAGTTCGTAATGCCCCAACAGGGCGAGGCGTTCCGCCTCGATGAGCTTCTGATCCGCCTCTTCCAACGCCCGTTCGCGTTCCATCCGTTCGAGATCCTGCCGCCGTCGCCGGGTGACGTCCCGGATGGTGGCGACGAACACGCGCCGACCGCTCAAATAGGTGCTGTTGATGGCCAAGGCGGCGGCGAACAGGCTCCCGTCCTTGCGTTGGCACTCGACCTCGAACTCGCCACTGTCCGAATAGGTCAGTTGGTCGTTGGTGCGCAGGCGGTGCAAGGCGTCGCCGAACCGATCCTTCCAGGTCGGAGACAGCAGCCGCAGGAAAAGTTGTCCCGTCACCTCTTCCGCCGTCCAGCCGAACAGTCGCTCCGCCGACGGCCCAAAGGTCTCGACCAATCCCGTGTCGTCGACGGTCAGCACCCCTTCCGGAACGCTGGCGAGGATGGCGTGCAGGCGGTCCCGCCCTTCGCGGACACCTCGGGTCGCCGTCTCTATGCGACTCTCCAAGGTCTGATTCAGGTTGGTCAGGTGGCGCGACAGGGTTTCGGTGGCGGCGAAGGCATCGGTCATGCGCCGTCCCAGGACCAGCGCGTGACCGAGCATGAAGGCCAGAAGCGCGCTGGAAACGGGGTCCACGCCGTCGATCACCCGCAGGTGATAGAGAATATCCCCGCCAATGCCCGCGACCGCCGCCACCACCGCCCCCAAGGCCCAGACGGCGCCCGCCCGACGGCGAGCGATGGCCCGCATGATGACCACCAGACCATAGAGCAGCGCAAACAGCAGAACCCCTTGAAAGGGGTGCAGCAAGACCGTGAAGACGGCACTTGGCGCGACCAAGCTGAAGAGGGTCGCCCCCAAGGAAACCAGGATGATGCCCCGCCCCACGACGCGGGAGACCTCTTCCGGAAACAGACGGGCCATGAACAGGACGTAGGCCGCCGGAAAGACAAAGATCGGTATGAATTCCCCCAGAAACAGCAGCCGCGACGGCATCGACGGCCAGAGTTCAAGCGGCAGCCGGTCGACACTGAGGGAATGCAGGGCGCCCAAGGCGCCAAGCATGGCGAAGACCATGAGAACAGGACCGCGGCGATTGACGTAGAGAATAAGAACGAAAACCGAAAGGACCAGCAGTCCCCCCGTCAACAGATTGGCGATCGCCGTCCGAATGATCTCGCTTCCTTGAAGCCCCCGCAGAGTGGACAACTCAAGGGCACGGCCGATTCCACCTTCAAAGTGATGATGGTTGGACACCGCCAGAACCAGGCTCACCTCCGGTCCGTCGGGCAAGGGGATGATATGGCGCTTCAGCTCGGCCCGCTCGCCGTCGTAATCGTCGGCGACGCTTCCCATGGATACCGCCATTCGACCGTTGACATATAGTTTATAGGCGGAATGGATCTCCGGAATCCGCAATCCAAGACGTTCCGTCGTTACCGGCAGGAGAAGCGTAAGCGCCAGGGTTGCCTTACCGGTTCCGGTGAAGGTCGTTCCTCCGGAAGGATGGCCGTTCCAGAAATCCGGTTGGGACAGGGTCGGCGTTCGACCGGCGGTCCGCCGCGCCGCCACCTCATCCGGGCTCAGAAGCTTGTCCCAGAAGAACAACCAGTGGCCGGCCAGGGGAACCGTCCCCATTTCGGGCGACCATGCCCGCAGGTCCAGGGTTCCATCGACGGCCCGCGACGCGGGCGCGGTATCCGCCCTGGCCTGGGAGGCCGGGAGACAGAGGAGGAGAAAAACCGGAAACCACGCGATTAAGGCGCGCCACGCCATCATCCCAGCCCCCTGCCGCGGCATTCCGCGGACGTTTCCCGGCGCGTCCCCACAAGCTGTTCTCTCTTAAGGCCAATCCCCTAGCGAAGGATAGCAGACTACACCGCCGTGGGCGTCCCGTCAGCCGAAGACCGAGACCTCCGTCTTGACGGTGGTCACGCGACCCGCTTCTGGAGGCCCCTCATCATGGTCGAAACCACGGTATCGACCATCGCGTCGCTGTTCGCCCACGGAAATCCCGCGTTGGCGGTATGCAGCGAGACCACGCCATGAACCGACGCGATCAGGCTGTGGCAGACGGTTCGCGTCGCCTCGGCGTCCAGGTCCCGTCCCTCCGCTTCCCTTAGGGCCGCCGCGGTCTCATCGAGCAGGAAGGTATGCACGGCCTTGACGCTGTCGTCCTCGGCGAAGGCGGCCCGTTCGATGGAATACTGACGTTCCACTTCCAGGAACATGGCCTTGAAGTGATCCGGTCGCTCGAACCAGAAGGCGGCATAGGCGCGCAACAGGGCCTCCAGGCGGTCCAGCCCCTTCCTGCCCGCCGTTTTTTCGCTCAAGGTCGCGCGCAGGGCCTGGATATCTTCCTTCCAGACCTCCCGCAGGAGTTCCTTGCGGCTGGGAAAATAGAGATAGATCGTCCCGGCGGAATACCCGGCTTCGGCGGCCAGGCGACGCATGGTGAGTCCATGCGCGCCATCCCGCGCGAAGACGGTGCGCGCGCATTCAACGAAACGTTTACGGACCCGCTCCTGGTCCTCGGGCGAGCGCGCCCGGGCGCGTCCACGGTTCATTGTCATCTCCCTTGTATCGACTCGCGCGCCGGATGTGGCGCCCCCCTGGGCTCCCCAAGGCCCGACACCATATTAGCGACACCGAAACAGAGGCGACAACGACCTGTATATAGTTATGAATGCCTGGATACGTCCCTATGCCCTTCGTACCTATAGATACAATTAACCATGTTCAGTGAGCTACGACCTACTCGGCCGCCATAGCGCGCCGAGGTTGCAGGTCCCAGCGCGCCATCATGTCGTCCCGCCGCCGCAGGGCCTGATCCATGGCGGCCCGCTTCAGCAGGCCGAACCCCCGGACATCGGCGGGCAGCGAGGCCAATTCGACGGCCAGGGCAAGACGGTCGGCGTCAAGGTCATCGACGATACGGTCGACCAGGGCCTCATACGCCGACCGGAAGGCGCGTTCAGCCCGCCGCTCCTCCGTCAGGGCGAACGGGTCGAACACTGTCCCCCGCACTCTTTTAAGACGGGCGAGGCCTTTCAGAAGAGGGACGATCCACGGACCGAATTCCCTCTTGCGGGTTCCCAGAAGCGGCGGGGCCATATGGAAGGAAACACGGTAGTCGCCCTCGAAGGTCCGTTCGATCCGGGCCGCCAGATCGCCGCCCGTATGCAGGCGGGCAACCTCGTACTCATCCTTGAC
>CAZFRK010000024.1:0-16842 GCA_964521375.1 uncultured Rhodobacterales bacterium | reverse complement strand
TGCGCCAGGACCCCGACGTCATCCTGGTCGGCGAGGTGCGCGATTCCGACACCGCCACCATGGCCCTGCGCGCCGCCATGACCGGCCACCAGGTCTATACGACGCTGCACACCAACGACGCCGCCGGGGCCATTCCCCGCCTCATCGACATGGGCATGCGGCCCAGCCTGATGGCGGGCAACATCATCGGCATCATGGCCCAGCGCCTGGGCCGCAAGCTGTGCAATTCCTGCAAGGCCGAGCATGTGGCGACCGAGGAGGAATGCCGCGTCCTGGGCGCCGACCCCACCGACCCGCCGGTCATCTTCGAACCCGTCGGCTGCGACGATTGTCGCGGCACCGGCCACAAGGGCCGCGTCGCCATCGGCGAGATCCTGCCCTTCAACGACGCCGTCGACGAACTGATCATCCGCGACGAACCGCTGTCCCAGATCAAGGCCGAAGCCATGAAGAACGGCTTCGTCCCCATGGTCGAGGACGGCGTGCGCAAGGTGCTGGAGGGCACGCTCTCCATGGCCTCACTGATCAAGTGCGTCGACGTCACCGACAGGCTGGGGTAGGCCCATGCCCCAGTACGCCTATCGCGCCATCAACGACAAGGGCCGGTCGGTCCGCGGCAAGATCACCGCCGCCAACGACCAGGATCTGTTCAAGCAGCTGCGCACCATCGGCCTTGAGCTGGTGGACGCCCGCGAGGTGCAGGAAAGCCGCCTGCGCGTCGCCCTGGCGCCGAAGGTCAAGATCCGCGACCAGATCCAGCTTTGCCTGCACCTCTACCAGCTTCAGGACGCGGGCGTGCCCCTGATCGAGGGGCTGGCCGACGTGCGCGATTCCACCGAGAACGCCCGCCTGCGCGACATGCTGGCGGAAATCTACCGCGACGTCTCGGAAGGGTCGTCGCTGTCGGAAGCCTTCGCCAAGCACCGCACCTTCGGCCAGGTCTTCACCTCGCTGCTCGGCGCGGGCGAGGCGACGGGCAACCTGAACGACAGCTTCGCCCAATTGGTCAAGCATCTGAAGTGGACCGAGGCGGTCAACGCCAAGATCAAGAAGGCGACCCGCTATCCGTCGGTCATCATGGTCATGATGCTGGCGCTGTTCTTCTTCATGATGACCATGGTGGTACCCGAGGTGGTCGGCTTCCTGCGCGGCATGGGGACGGAACTGCCGTTCCTGACCGAAAGCCTGATTTCCACCTCCGACTACGTGCAAAGTGACTGGTACGTCATCATCACGGTCCCCATCGCCCTGGTGGTGCTTCTGAAGGTCCTGATGAAGGTGTCGCCGCGCTTCGCCTACAATGTCGACGCCCTGATGCTGCGCCTGCCGATCATCGGCAACCTGATCCTGAAGATCAGCCTGTCGCGCTTCGCCCACTTCTTCGCCACCATGTTCTCGTCGGGCGTGCCGCTTCTGACCTGCCTGGAGACGGCCCAGCGGGTGGTTTCCAACCGCGTCCTGGTGACGGCCCTGGAACAGGTGCGGGAGTCCGTGCAGACCGGCGTCGCCCTGTCCGCCGCCCTGGAACGCTCCGGCCAGTTCCCCAGCCTGGTCATCCGCATGGTGCGCATCGGCGAGGATTCGGGCAATCTGTCGGCGACGCTGGGCAACGTCACGGATTTCTACGACCGCGACGTGGACGAATCGGTGGACGGGGTGGTGGCCATGGCCGAACCGATGCTGACCGCCGCCGCCGGTCTGCTGATGGCCTGGATCATCGCCGGCGTCTTCGGCCCGCTGTACGACAGCTTCGGCAACCTGGGGGGATGACCGCGCCGTGAGCCTTTCTCTGGACATGAGCCTCGGATCGCTCGGCGGCCTGCTCACGGGCGGCAAGCGGTTCATCCTGTCCATCGGCGACGAGGCCGTGGTGCTGACCCTGCTGAAGAACGGCAAGGTGGAGAACGCCTGGGTCGCCTCCCCCGATCCGGACGACGGCGCCGACGACATCCTGGAGGCCCTGAAGCAGGTCAAGCGGGCGCCGGTGTCGGTTCTGATGGACGCCTTCGAACAGGTGTTCCGCGAAGAGAAGGTGCCGCGGGTCGGCCTGCTGGACCAAAAGAAGGTCATCGACCGCCACCTCCACATGACCTTCCCCGGCAACAACCTTCAGGCCGCCGTCCCGCACGGCCAGGACCCGCAGGGCAACCGCTTCTACCTCTTCGCCTCGGTGCCGCCGACGGAGCAGGTGAAGGGCTGGCTGGAGGTCCTGCGCCAGGCCGGACGCCCCCCGGCGGGCATTCACATGCTGCCGCTGGAAAGCATGGACATGCTGAAGTCCCTGGCGCCCAAGCAGGCGATCCAGGGCGTGCGCTGGCGCATGCTGTTCACCTTCAACATGACCGGCGGCCTGCGGCAGATCGTCGCCAAGCAGTCGCGCATCATGCTGACGCGCCTGACCCCACCGCCGCCGCCGGACAGCAACATCACGCCCGCCGAGATCATCGAACGCGACTTCCAGCAGACCCTCTCCTACGTCAAGCGCATGGGCTATCAGCGCGGCGACCATCTGGACGTGGTCGTCCTGGCCGAAGACCCGCTGGCCAGCCAGATCCGGGATCGCGACTGGGAGGTTCACAGCCTGACCGTCCTGTCGCCGCACGAGGCGGGCGAGCCGCTCGGCCTGGGCAAGGTCGGGCAACCTGGAACGCCCTACGCCGACGTCCTGCACGCCGCCTTCCTGGGCGCCAAGAAAAAGCCCGCCGTCTCCCTGCGGTGGGCGCAGGCGCCCCGCGTCGACTATCGCCGTTATCTGATCAAGGCCGCGCCCTTCGTCGCCGCGCTGGCGACCGGCGGCCTGGCCTACGAACTGGGGATGCTGGCGCTCGACCGCTATGAGACCATGGAGCAGATCGAGCGCGAGAAGGGCCAACTCGCCGCCGCCCGCGGGGCGCTGACGCAGGAGCTGGCCCGCCTCGCCACGCTGAAGCACAAGCCCGAGGAGGTGCGCCGGGTGATCGGCGTCCTGGAGCGCGTGACCTTCGGGGATATCGAGCCGGTGCCCCTGTTCGCCCGTCTCGACGCCATCTTCGCCGGACAGGCGGTGATCACCTCGCTGTCCCTGCGCCCGGCCCAGACCGAGGCGGCCTCCGGCAAGCGCCGCAACGCCAACCAAAAGCAGGCGGACAACCTCTACACCCTGGTGGTGGAGGTCCGCCTGCCCGCCGCGGTGGCCGCCGACGCCGCCGCCGTCGACCATGCCGAAGGGCTGAACGCCGCCCTGGGTCGACAGTTCGGCGTCGACAAGGTGACCCTGTCCCGGCCCCCGGTCGATATCGGCGCCGACCAGATCCTGCGTGGGCGGCGGGCGGCGACGGGGGACGGCGCCATCGCCACCGGACCCGCGGAACCCTACACCGCCGAATACACCATTCGTCTGGAGGGCGCGGCATGAGCCTTTCCCCCGGCGGCAAGAAATCCCTGAGCCTGCCCGACGCCTTGCGGGACCTGCCGCGCTCGACTCTGATCTCGCTCGGCGTCCTGTCGCTGAACCTCATCGCCGTGGCGGCGCTGCTGCCGTTCCTTTACGGGATGCTGGACGACCTGCACCGCGACCTTCAGGTGCTGCGCTCCGACACCACCGCCACCCGCGCCCAGACCCTGCGCGCCCGCCAGGACTACGAGTTCGTCCAGGCCAACACCGGGCGCTACGAGGAGGCGCTCGCGCGCGGCCTGTTCGAGCCGCAGGACCGTCTGGTCGCCAAGGCCCGCCTGGATCACCTCTACGGTCGCGACCATCTGGTCGCCCTGACCTACGAATTTTCCGGCCAGACCACCGAGGACGCCCGCGACGTCCAGATGGTCACGACGCCCCTGCGCCTGGCCGTGGAAAGCATGCTCGACCGTGACGTCTACACCTTCATGCAGGATCTGGAGACCAGTTTCCCCGGCGTCCTGGTGCTGAGGGAACTGTCCCTGGCGCCGCGCGCCCCGGTGACCGAGCAGGCCCTGGAGCAGATCCGGTCGGGCACCGCCGTCTCGTTCTTCTCCGCGACCCTGGCCTACGACTGGCGGGTCGCCCAGACGCCCGGCAAGAAGCAGGAGGCCGCGCGATGATCCGCCTCCCCCGTCCGCCGCTGGGTCTCGCCCTTGCCCTGGCCCTGATACCAAGCGCCGCGCCCGCGCCCGCGATGGCCCAGGACACGGCCCCCGCCGTCGCTCCGCCGCCCGCCGCCCTCGACGGAGAGGCGGCGGCGGAGATCGACCTCGCGGCCATCCCCGCGACCCTGATGATGCCGCTGGACGAGATGATCGCCGTCGAGGACGCCATTTCCGCCGGGCCGCTGGCCCGCCTGGACGACGCCGAGGATCTGGCCGATCCGTCGCGTTTCCGCCTGCGGGTGCCGCTCTACCTGTCTGCCATCGTCTGGGAAGGGCCAGGTGACTGGACCATCTGGATCAATGATCGCGCCTTCTCGCCCGACGACATGATCGACCTGTTCGACATCCTGGACGTCGGCCCGCGGACGGTGGTCCTGGCCATTCCCTGGGGCGAGGGCGGCACCCGGGAAATCACCATGGCGCCGCACCAGACCTTCGTCCCGCGCCTCGGCGGCGTGGTGGAGGGACGGTGGGGATGACCGCGGCGCCGAACACCATCGCGCCGCTGGCGGTTTCCGACCTGCGCGCGGGCTACGGGCGCGGCGACGTCCTGAAGGGCATCGACCTCGACCTGCGCCCGGGCGAGGTCTTCGGTCTGGTCGGCCTCAACGGGACCGGCAAGACCACGCTCATCCGCACCCTGCTCGACCTCAATCCGGCGACCGCCGGAAGCGCGCGGCTGTTCGACCGGCCCCATACCGATCCCATGGCCCGCGCGCGTCTGCTCTATCTGCCCGAACGCTACCAGCCGTCGCCTCACCTGACGGGCTGGGAACATCTGCGCCTGTCCCGCCGCTGGAGCGGCGCGGCGCTGGACAAGGCGGCGGCGCGGACCATGGCCGAGGCCCTGGCGTTCGATCCCGCCGCCCTGGACCGCCGCGTGGCGACCTATTCCAAGGGCATGGGCCAGAAGCTGGGCCTGATCGCCGCTCTGGTCGCCCAGGAACCGCTGCTCATCCTGGACGAACCCATGAGCGGCCTGGACCCGCGCGCCCGCGTCCGCCTGAAGACCGCGCTCGTCGCGGCGGCCCGCGACGGCGGACGGACCGTCTTCTTCTCTTCCCACGTCCTGGCCGACGTGGAACAGATTTGCGACCGCATCGGCGTCCTGCACCTGGGGCGCCTGCTGTTCGTCGGCCCGCCGGAGGCCTTCGTCGACGCCTGGGGCGGCGGTGACCTGGAGTCCGCCTTCCTGGCCTGCATCGACCACGCCGAGGCGCCCCGGCCGGACGCCGGGTAGATCCGGGACGCGCCGGACAACCCGTTCCTTGATAACGCCCGCGCCCCGACCCAATATGGGGCCAGACTGGTCAACCCTGGGAGTTCCCGCCGCCCATGCCCCCGCGCCCGATGGTCCGCCGCCTGATCGCCGCCGGAAGCCTCTTGGCGCTGTTGTCGGGTCCCGTCGCCGCGCAGGAAGGCGCTACCGCCCCCTCGGCGGCGCCGGAGCAGGCGGTCCCGGCGGAGCACGTGCCCGCCGTTCACGCCGTCGCCATGCACGGGGCGCCGAAATACGGGCCGGACTTCACCCATTTCGCCTACGTCAATCCCGACGCGCCAAAGGGCGGCACGCTGCGCCAATACGCCATCGGCACCTTCGACAGCCTGCACCCCTGGGTCCTGAAGGGCACGCCGCCCGCCGGGATCGGCCTGGCCTACGACACCCTGCTGACCAGTTCCGCCGACGAGGCCTTCACCGAATACGGCCTGGTCGCCGAAAGCATCGAGGTGCCCGAGGATCGCTCCTGGGTGATCTTCACCCTGCGCCCCGAAGCCCGCTTCCACGACGGCGCGCCGATGACGGCCGATGACGTCATCTGGACGTTCAATATGCTGCGGGAGAAGGGCAACCCCTTTTACCGCTTCTACTACGCCAACGTCTCCAAGGCCGAGGAGCTGGGTCCGCGCCGGGTCCGCTTCAGCTTCGACGGCGCGGTCAACCGCGAACTGCCGCTGATCATCGGCCAGATGCCGATCCTGCCCAAACACTACTGGGAAGGCCGCGATTTCGCCCAGGCGACCCTGGAGCCGCCGCTGTCGAGCGGTCCCTATCGCCTGCTGCGGTGGGAACCCGGTCGCTTCGTCGAATACGAGCGGGTCAAGGACTATTGGGCCAAGGATCTGCCGGTCAACAAGGGCATCTACAACTTCGACCGCATCCGCTACGACTACTACCGCGACACCACCGTCGCCCTGGAAGCCTTCAAGGCGCGGGCCTACGACATCCGGGTGGAGAACGTCTCCAAGCTGTGGGCCACCGGCTATGACGTTCCGGCCCTGGCCAACGGCGAGATGATCCGACGGGAATTCCACCACGGCATGCCGTCGGGCATGCAGGGCTTCGCCTACAACCTGCGCCGCCCCCTTTTCGCCGACCCGCGCGTCCGTCAGGCCCTGGCCTATGCCTTTGATTTCGAATGGACCAACCGGACCCTCTTCTACGGGCAGTACACCCGTACCGGCAGTTTCTTCGACAACTCCGAACTGGCCAGCCACGGCCTGCCCGACGCGGCGGAACGCGCCGTCCTGGAGCCGCTGGGCGATGACGTCCCCGCCGAGGTCTTCACCCAGCCGTACACTCCCCCTACGGTCACGGGGCGCGATGGCCTGCGCGACAATCTGAAAAAGGCGCTCGCCCTGCTCAACGCGGCGGGCTGGCGGGTCGAGGACGGCGTCCTGAAGAAGGACGGTCGGCCTTTCGCCTTCGAGATCCTGCTGTCCTCCCCGACCTGGGAGCGCATCACCCTACCCTTCGCCCAGAACCTGAAACGCCTGGGCATCGAGGCGACGGTCCGCACGGTCGACAGCGCCCAGTTCCAGAACCGCGTCGAAACCTACGACTTCGACATGATCGTCGCCGTCTGGGGCCAGTCCCTCAGCCCCGGCAACGAACAGCGCGAGTTCTGGGGCTGCCGGGCCGCCGACACGCCGGGGTCGCGCAACTACACCGGCCTCTGCTCCCCGGCCATCGAGACCCTGATCGACGAGATCGTCCAGGCGCCCGACCGCGACGCCCTGATTACCCGGACCCGGGCGTTGGACCGCCTGCTTCTGTGGTCCCACATCGTCATTCCCCATTGGCATACGCCGGTCACGCGGATCGCCTTCTGGGACAAGTTCGGCATGCCGGAGACGGTCCCCATGCAGGGCGTCCAGCTTCTGTCCTGGTGGTTCGACAAGGCCCACGCCGACGCCTTGCCGGACCCATCCGACGCGCCATCCGAAGACGCCGTGACGCCTGACGCGAAAAGCGGAGATCGCTAGACCATGGGCGCCTATATCATCCGCCGTCTGCTGCTGATCCCGCTGACGCTGCTGGGCATCCTGACGGCCAACTTCTTCATCGTGCAGATCGCCCCCGGCGGGCCGGTGGAGCAGATGATCGCCCAGGTCAAGGGCACGGCGGTCGACGCCACGGCGCGCATTTCCGGGGCGAGCGGCGGCGATACGGGGGCCGCGCCCTCCGGCGGCCAGGGCGCGGGCCGGGGTGGAGCGTCTCAGGGCGGGTCCAGCGACTATCGCGGCGCCCAGGGCCTGGACCCGGAGTTCATCGCCGAGATCGAAAAGCAGTTCGGCTTCGACAAGCCCATTCACGAACGCTATCTGAAGATGCTGACCGACTATGCCACCTTCGACCTGGGAGACAGCTACTTCCGGTCCCGCGACGTGGTCGATCTGGTGCTCGACAAGTTGCCGGTCTCCATCTCTTTGGGGCTGTGGTCGACGCTGCTGATCTACGTCATTTCCATCCCGCTCGGCATCCTGAAGGCGGTGCGCGACGGGTCGCGGTTCGACACCGCCTCCAGTTGGGCCATCATCGTCGGCTACGCCGTGCCGCCCTTCCTTTTCGCCATCCTGTTGATCGTCGTCTTCGCGGGCGGGCGTTATCTGGACTGGTTTCCCCTGCGCGGCCTGGTGTCGGACGATTGGGACAGCCTGACCTGGCCGATGAAGATCGTCGATTACCTGTGGCACATGGCCCTGCCGGTCCTCGCCATGACCATCGGCGGCTTCGCCAGCCTGACCATGCTGACCAAGAACTCCTTCCTGGAAGAGATCAACAAGCAGTACGTGGTCACCGCGCGCGCCAAGGGCCTAGGCGAGCGGCAGGTGCTCTACGGGCACATCTTCCGAAACGCCATGCTGATCGTCATCGCCGGGTTCCCCGCCGCCCTGGTCAACATGCTGTTCACCGGGTCGGTGCTGATCGAGGTCATCTTCTCCCTCGACGGGCTAGGGCTGCTCGGCTTCGAAAGCGTCATCAACCGCGACTATCCGGTGATGTTCGGCACGCTCTACGTCTTCGCGCTGATCGGCCTGATCCTCAATCTCGTCAGCGACCTGACCTACCACGCCATCGACCCCCGCATCGACTTCGAGGCCCGGTCATGAGCCCGATCACGCGCAGGCGCCTGGACACCTTCAAGCGGAACCGCCGCGGCTTCTGGTCGCTGTGGATTTTCCTGGCGCTCTTCGTCCTCTCGATGGGGGCCGAAGTGATCGCCAACGACCGGCCCTTGGTCGTCTCCTATCAGGGCGACCTCTATTTCCCGGTCCTGACCGACTATCCCGAAACCACCTTCGGCGGCGACTTTCCGACGGCGACGGTCTATCGCGATCCTTATGTCCGCGACCTGATCGAGGCCGACGGCTGGATGGTCTGGCCGCCCATCCGCTTCGACTACCGGACCATCAATCTGGACATTTCCGCCCCGGCGCCCAGCGCCCCCAGCCTCGCCAACCCGCTCGGCACCGACGACGTGGGCCGGGACGTGGCGGCGCGCCTGATCTATGGCTTCCGCATATCGGTCCTGTTCGGGCTGGCGCTGACGATCTTCTCTTCCGTCCTGGGCGTCTTCGCCGGGGCCGTGCAGGGCTATTTCGGCGGCTGGCTGGACCTGATCGCCCAGCGGTTCCTGGAAATCTGGTCGGGCCTGCCGCAGCTCTTCATCCTGATCATCGTGTCGTCCATCGTCATTCCAAGCTTCTGGACACTATTGGCGGTCCTGCTTCTGTTTTCCTGGACCAGCCTTGTCGGCGTGGTGCGCGCCGAGTTCCTGCGCGCGCGTAATTTCGACTACGTCCGCGCCGCCAAGGCGCTCGGCATGTCCGACGGCGCGGTCATGGTCAAGCACGTCCTGCCCAACGCCATGGTCGCCACCCTGACCTTCCTGCCCTTTATCCTGTCGGGGTCCATCGTCGCCCTGACAGCCCTCGATTTTCTTGGCCTCGGCCTGCCGCCGGGCAGTCCGTCGCTGGGGGACCTACTGCGCCAGGGCAAGGAAAACCTTCAGGCGCCGTGGCTCGGCATCACCGGATTCCTGGTCCTGGCCGTCATGCTGTCGTTGCTGGTCTTCATCGGCGAGGCCGTGCGCGACGCCTTCGATCCCCGCAAGAGCCCGAGGTGACCGGTATGAGCGACGCCGACACATCCGTCCTCTCCGTGCGTGACCTGCGCGTCACCTTCGGCCATGGTCCCGCCGCCCTGGAGGCGGTCAAGGGCGTCTCCTTCGACCTGCGCGGGGGCGAGACCCTGGCCCTGGTCGGCGAGTCCGGATCGGGCAAGTCCGTCACCGCCCTGTCGATCCTGCAATTGTTGCCCTATCCCTTCGCCCATCATCCGGGGGCCGGGTCCATCCGGCTGGACGGGCAAGAGATGGTGGGAGCGTCGCCGCGCCTTCTGCGGCGCATGCGCGGCAACCGGGTCGCCATGGTCTTCCAGGAGCCGATGACCAGCCTCAACCCGCTGCACGACATCGAAAAGCAGATCGGCGAGGTGCTGGCCATCCACAAGGGTCTGCGCGGTCAGGCGGCCCGCGCCCGCATCCTGGAACTGCTCGATCTGGTCGGGTTGCAGGAGGCGGAGAGCCGCCTCGGCGCCCTGCCGCATGAACTCTCCGGCGGTCAGCGTCAGCGCGTCATGATCGCCATGGCGCTCGCCAACGAACCCGACCTGCTGATCGCCGACGAACCGACGACGGCGCTGGACGTCACCATCCAGGCCCAGATCCTGCGCCTGTTGAAGGATCTTCAGGCCCGCTTCGGCATGGCCATCCTGTTCATCACCCACGACCTGACCATCGTCCGCCGCATGGCCGACCGGGTGTGCGTCATGAAGGACGGCGAGATCGTCGAGGACAAGCCCGTCGCCGACCTTTTCGCCACCCCGGAGCACGCCTACACCCGCCGCCTCCTGGGGTCGGAGCCGTCGGGCGATCCGGTGGTGCCCGCCCCCGACGCCCCAACCATCCTGAGCGCCGACGACCTGCGGGTCTGGTTCCCCATCAAGAAGGGCGTCATCCGCCGTACCGTGGGACATATCAAGGCCGTGGACGGCATTTCCCTGACCATCCGCGAAGGCCATACGGTCGGCGTCGTCGGCGAGTCCGGGTCCGGCAAGACGACGCTCGCCATGGGTCTGTTGCGCATGACCCAAAGCGACGGCCCGATCACCTTCCGGGACCGCCGCGTCGACACCCTGAACCGTCAGGCCCTACGCCCCCTGCGACGGGAAATGCAGATCGTCTTCCAGGACCCCTTCGGCTCCCTCAGCCCGCGCCTGTCGGTGGAGCAGATCGTCGGCGAGGGCTTGGCCGTCCACGGCATCGGCGACACGGCCGAACGCCGGCGGCGCGTCGTCGAGGCGCTGGAGGAAGTCGGCCTGACCGCCGCCCAGGCCGACCGCTACCCGCACGAATTCTCCGGCGGCCAGCGCCAGCGCATCGCCATCGCCCGCGCCCTGGTGCTGAAACCGCGCCTGATCGTGCTCGACGAGCCGACCAGCGCGCTGGACCTGTCGGTACAAAGCCAGATCATCGACCTGCTGCGCGACCTTCAGCGGCGGCACAAGCTGGCCTATCTGTTCATCAGTCACGACCTGCGCGTGGTCCGCGCCCTGGCCGATCACCTGATCGTCATGAAGGACGGCAAGGTGGTGGAGGAAGGCCCCAGCCGCCAAATCTTCGACGCCCCCCAGGCGCCCTATACCCGCGACCTGATGGCGGCGGCCTTCGAGATCGTCTGACGGTCAGCGCCGCCGCGTCAGTCCAGCGGCAGGGAGAAGAAGAAGGCCGTGCCCTTGCCCGGCGCGCTTTCCACCCAGATGCGCCCGCCGTGCCGTTCGACCACCTTGCGGCAGATGGCCAGGCCGACGCCCGTCCCGCCATAGGCGTCCCGGCCGTGCAGCCGCTGGAAGATGTCGAAGATGCGGTTGAAGTAGCGCCGTTCGATGCCGATGCCATTGTCGATGACGGCGAAGACCCAGGCGCGGTCCTCGCGCTCGACGGAAATCGTCACGCGGGGGACCACGTCGTCGGCGACGTACTTCAGGGCGTTGGCCAGAAGGTGCGCCATCAGCATGCGCAGTTCCTGGGCGTCGCCGACAACCACCGGCAGGCCGTCGGCCCGGACCTCGGCCCCCGTGGCGGCGATCTCGTCGGCCAAGTCGGCCTCCACGGCGGCGACCACCTCGGCCATGTCGACGGGCGCCATGGTCTCGCCGCCGCGCCCGATGGACGCGTATTCGGCCAGATCGCGCGTCAGCGTATCGAGACGCAGCGCCCCTTCGATGGCGAAGCGCATATAGTCCGCCGCCTCGCCGTCCAGGTCGCCGCCCACGTGGCGCTTGAGCAGGTTCAGGTAGCTGACCACGTTGCGCAACGGCTCCCGCAGGTCGTGGGAGGTGATCCAGGCGAAGCGTTCCAGCTCCATGTTGCTGTGCGCCAGGCTGTCCACCGTGTCCTGAAGGCTGATCCGCCCCTGGACGTAGTCGGTCACGTCATATTCGGTGACGACGACGGCGTCGACCGGGGCCTCCGCGCCGTCCACCACCGGACCCGCCGCGCCACCCGGCCCGCCGACGACATCCGGGCGGGCGGCCTCGGTGGGTCGCGCCTCCAGGGCGTGCCAGCGCAGCCCGCGCGTGGTCCGAAACCGGCTTTCGCAGCGATAGACCTTGCCGCGACACAGGCTCTCCCACGCCTTGGCTCCTTCGGCGCTGTCGGAAAAACGGGCCTGAAAGGGCGGCGGGGCCGCGCCATCGCCACCGTAGGCGTCCCGCGCCGCGCCGTTGGCAAAGAGACAACCCCCGTCGGGGGCGTAGAGGCTGACCATGGCCCGCGTCGCGTCCAGGGCCATGTCGGCGCCGCGAGCCGTCAGCCGCTCGCGCGGAAGACGGGCGCCGTCGTCGTCCTCTTGTTGGTCCTCGAAATGCGTGGACACGGTTCCCCACCCCGTAGCCGAGCCCATCCGACCGCCTGCCTTCCCGACCCTCGGCGTCGGCCCTCTTGTTCCGGAGGCGCCGCCGCTTTCGGCGGCCTATCCCGGCGGGACCGTTCATTTGAAGGATAGCTTATCCCCTTTCGGCGCCCTCAGCCAGAGTTGACGGGACTCCCCGCCCCGGCCACTCTGGGCGGCAGGAAGGATTCGCCGATGCCCCGAAGCCCCGCCCCGCCGCCGTCCGGACGCCCCGTCGCCGCACGCCCGATCCTGAAATGGGCGGGTGGAAAACAGCAGTTGCTGCCGCGGCTCCTGTCCCGCCTTCCGGAGCGATACGGTCGCTATGTCGAGCCGTTCTTCGGCGGCGGCGCGCTGTTCTTCGCCCTGGCCCCGGCGGACGCGGTGATCGGCGACGCCAATCCCGAACTGGTCAACCTGTACCGGCAGGTGGCGGAGGGGGTGGACGCCGTCCTGGGGCATCTGCGCGGGATGACCGTGTCGCGGGACGCCTTCTACGTCGAGCGGGCGCTGGACTGGCGGGCGCTGGAGCCGTCGCGGGCGGCGGCCCGGACCCTCTACCTCAACAAGACCTGTTTCAACGGGCTCTATCGGGTCAACCGGCAGGGCCGCTTCAACGTTCCCTACGGGCGTTTCGCCAAGCCGCCGTGCATCGCCGACGAGGCCCGCCTACGCACCGCCTCGGCCCTGCTGTCGCGCGCCACCATCGTCCAGGGCGACTGGCGGGACACGGTCGCCGCCCATGCCCACGCCGGTGATGTCGTCTTCCTGGACCCGCCCTACCTGTCCGTGACGGCCACCAGCGATTTCAAACGCTACACCGCCGATCAATTCCGGGAAGCGGATCATCAGGCCATGGTGCCGGTGATCGCCGATCTGACGGCGCGCGGCTGCCACGTCCTGCTGACCAACGCCAACCATCCCTTGCTGCGCGACCTCTTCCCCGACGCCGAGATCGTCGTGGTTTCCAGTCGGCGCCACGTCAACTGCCGCGTCGGGGCACGGCGCGGCGAGGACGCCATCCTGGTATTCCCCCCCGACGACCGGGAGTCGGCGGCATGACCCACCAGCCGACGGCGCCGGTCGGACCGGGAGTCTATCCACCGGGCCGCTACATGGGATCGAAGGAGCGGCTGACGGCGGTCCTGGGAGAGGTCTTCGAGGCCCTGCCGTCCGGCCCCGCCCTGGACCTTTTCGCCGGGTCGGGCGTCGTCGCCCATCTGCTCAAGCGGCAGGGGCGCGCGGTCACGGCCAACGACCAGATGGCCATGTGCGCCACCTTCGCCCGCGCCATGGTGGAGAACGACGGCGTCACCCTGGGGCCGGAGGACGTCGAGGCCCTGCTGACCGCCACCGACGCCTCTGACGACCGCTTCGTCCACCGCACCTTCGGCGACCTTTATTTCGACGCCGCCGACGTGGCGCTGATCGACCGCGCCCGCGCCAACCTGAAGGCCCTGGCCGAGGACGACCCGCGCCGCGCCATCGGCATGACGGCGCTGCTCCGCGCCTGCCTGAAGAAACGCCCGCGCGGGGTCTTCACCTACACCGGGCGGCGCTACGACGACGGGCGGCGGGATTTACGGCTGAGCCTGGACGATCATGTCCGCCACCAGGTGGCGCTGGTCAACGCCGCCGTCTTCACCGGCCCCGAACCCTGCCGGGCGCGCTGGGGCGACGCCATGGACGCCGCCGTCTGCGCCGCCCCGCCCGCCGTCGTCTATCTCGACCCGCCCTATTTCAGCCCGCTGTCGGACAACGACTACGTGCGCCGCTACCACTTCCTGGAAGGACTGGCCCGCGATTGGCGCGGCGTCGAGATTCAGACCCACACCCGCACCCGCAAGTTCGCCCGCTACCCGACACCCTTCGCCACGGCGGCGGGCGCCACCCTGGCCTTCGACACGCTGTTCCGGCGGTACCGCGACAGCGCCATCGTCGTCTCCTACGCCAGCAACGCCCAGCCCGACCGCGAGACCCTGCGCGCCCTTCTGGCCCGCCACAAATCCCGCGTCGAGGTCCTGGACCTGAGCCACCGCTACAGCTTCGGCACCCAGAAGGCCGGGCAGCGCAACGCGGTGACGGAATACCTCTTCATCGGCACCTGACGGCGCCCGCGACCGGGCCAACGCGCGACGAGGCACCGCCGTTCTATTCCGTGTAGATCACCTTCCACGTCGTGCCGCCGTCGATCATGTCGTTGGCGCCGGTGACGAAGGCGGCCTCGGGCGGTACCAGGACCATGCCCCCGCCCCCGTGACCACGGCGGTTCCCGAGCGTCCAGCGGGGCGACTGTCGGCGGACGTCCTGGCGGCTCTCCCTTGTCTTGCGTCGGCGACCGTTTCCCCGCACTCTCGGCCCTCGTCCCCGCGGACTCAAGAGGCTCCATGGCGCATCCCGACTTCCTGCTGCCCGCCATCCTCGACCACAATCCGGCGCTTCGAAAGGCGCTGACGGCTGAAATCGCCGACCTGGCGGCGGTTGGCGACTGGCTGGCGCTGTGCGACGCCCTGGGCGACGGCGCGGCGGGGCGCGTGGTCCAGGGGTTCCTGGGCAACAAGAGCGAGCGCCTGATGCTGGCCGCCGTCCTGATGAAGGCCGACTACGCGGCCCTGGCGGTCGAGGTCGGCCCGGACTTCTGGCGCGCCTGGGGCGGATTGGACCGCCGCAACAAGATGATCCTGATCGAGCTTCTGGACGAAGACCTGGGTTGAGGGCGCGGCGTCCGCGCTGGCCGGACCCGCTCCATCCTTTTCTTTTCAATTCGAAAACGGCGTCGCGGACGAGTCCGTCCGCTCGGGATTCGCCCTAGCCCCACGGCCCGGCGCGGTCGCGGAACAGCGGGATATAGGGCTTCTTGAAAAAGGGGACCAGGGCCATCCCGGCGAAGAATCCGGCGATATGGGCCATGAAGGCGACCCCGGCCTCCTCGGCGGGGGTCGCGGCGAAATTCACCAGCTGAATCCCGATCCAGACGCCCAGAACCCACCCCGCCGGAATGCGCCAGGTCTTGAAGAAGACGATGAACCAGAAGAAGACCAACACCCGCGCCTTGGGATAGAGCAGGATATAGGCGCCCAGGACCCCGGAGATGGCGCCCGACGCGCCAATCATGGGGATCACGCTCTCGGGCTGGGTGATCGCGTGGGCCAGGGCGGCGACGGCGCCGGTCAGGGCGTAGAACAGCACGAACCGCCCGTGGCCCATGGAGTCCTCTACATTGTTCCCGAACACCCAGAGATAGAGCATGTTGCCCAGCAGGTGCATCCAGCCGCCGTGCAGGAACATGCTGGTGACCAGGGTCAGGACGGGCGGGATGCCTTGCAGGCCGGGCGGCAGGTCGGTATGGCCGAACAACAGGCCCGGCACCATGCCGTAGACGAAGGACGCGGCCAGTTCGCCGCGGGGGCCGAGGCCCTGCTGCCACAGGAAGACGATGGCGCAGGCGACGATGACGGACACCGTCACCACCGGCTTGAGGGCGGTCGGATTGTCGTCGTGCAGGGGAACGGGCAGCATCAGCCTCTCCCCTGACGGGGGACGGCGGCGGGCCGGGTCAGGCCGCGCCGCTCCCTTGGGCCTCGGCGAGGGGCGGTTCGGGCGCCGGGGCGGACACCTGGGTCGGCGCGGCGGCGGCGCTGGTCGGTTCCGGCGTCGTCACGGTCCGCAACGCCCGTCCGGCGTCCCAGGCCAGGGTCGCGAAGGCCCCGCAGCCCGAACAGTCGGCGGCCCAATCGTCGTGGACCGTCCCACAAGCGGTGCAGCGCCAACGATCCGTGCGGCCCAGGTCGACGGCCTGACGCAGCCAGCGAGCCTCGTCCTCGGTGTTGGCCCGTTCGCCCTTTTCCAGCCCGGCCATCAGCAGGGCGACGCGACGGTCGCGAATCGCCTGATCGACCAGCGGCTTGAGGCGGGCGCGGGCCTGTCCCCACAGGTCCGCCTCCAGGGCGGCGGCGGCCACCAGCAGGCGGCTTTCCAGGTGTTCGGGGTTGGTCTCGGCCAGCCGTTCGGCGTGGGGCACCCGCTTCAGCGGCGCCGTTTCCCGCCACAGGCCCAGATAGACGCGGCCCATGTCGGGGTGCGGGGTCCGTTTCCAGGCCGCCTCGATCAGGGCGGCGCCCTTCTTGGGATTGCCTTCCTGCCCCAGGGCCTCGGCATGGACCAGCAGGGCGGGAATGAAGGCCCCGTCGGCGTCCGTGGCCTTGCGGCCCAGCCGCGTCGCCTCGTAGACCTGCCCGGCGTCCAGGGCGTCCCGCGCCCGCAGGGTGTAGAGGGTCGCGGCGCGGCGGTCGGCTTCTTCCGCCGTGAAGACGCCGCTCTTGCGTCCGGCGGTCAGGGTGGCCAGCGCGTCGTCGAAGGCCCGCCGGGCGCCGTCGAGGTCCCCGACGTGGGCCAGGGCCCGGCCCCGGGCCGTGCACCACACCCGGCGCACGTCGTCGGCCAGCAGCCCCTCGGCCAGGCGGTCGGCGGCCAGGGCGGCCACCTCCTCGGCGTGCTGGGCCGAGG
>CAZFRK010000023.1:0-17282 GCA_964521375.1 uncultured Rhodobacterales bacterium | reverse complement strand
GGTCTACAAGGAATCCATCGAGGAGATGGTCCACGCCGACAAGATCATCAAGCGCGTGCTGTTCCTGGAGGGGCTGCCGAACCTTCAGGACCTGGGCAAGCTGATGATCGGCGAGGACGTTTCCGAGATGCTCAAGAACGACCTCAAGTCGGAGCTGTCGGCCCGCGAGGGGCTGGTCGCCGGCGTGGCGCTCTGCGAGGACCAGCAGGACTTCGTCAGCCGTTACCTACTGGGCGAAATCCTCGACGACACCGAGGAGCATATCGACTGGCTGGAAACCCAGATCGGTCTGATCGAGGCCGTGGGGCTGTCCAACTACCTCCAGTCCTCCATGGGCGGCGGTGGTCCGGGCGACGACTAAAGCCGGGGCGTGCCGGGCGTCGATAGGGGGCGGGTCCGCGAGGGTCCGCCCTTTTTCGTGGACGGGGACTCCCGTTCAGGCTCGGCTCGGTTGGGGTGGTGCGACCGGGCGACAAAAAAATTGCGGCCTCCACGAACCTCCGCTAAACTGCATGACACTGAGAAGCGTTATCAGTTGCGACGGTGAAGCAGTCGGAGCGCCGCATGTACGTCTGTATCTGCAATGGATTGACGGATCGAGATTTCCGCCGGGCGGCCCGGTCCGGCGCCCTGACCGTCGCCAAGGCTTTCGACCATCTGGGTGAAAAGCCCGAGTGCGGACGCTGTTTCTCCTGCGCCCGGCAGGTTATCAAGGACACTCGCGCCGAAATCGAGGCCGCCGCCGAGGCGGTCGTCGCGGTCGCCGCGGAGTAGGAGCCGCCATGCTGATCTGGCGCAACCTTCCCCCGCGCACGCTTCTCGGCTGGCTGAAGGCCCTGGCCAACGCCCGACGCCAGGATGCCGCCGCGCCCCGGCGGCGGACCGTCGCCCGCTGACCTCCCTCTCTCTTCGCGCTCCCTTTCGCATGCCGACGGCTCTCTCGGCCCCGTGATTGGTGGGGCCGGGAAGGCGCCGCGCCCGGGTTATTTCTCCACGTGCGGCAGCACCCAGGGCTCATCCTGGGCGGCGTCGATCCAGGCGCGGACGTGGTTATCTTCCAACACGGCCGCCATATAAGCCGCGCCGACGGCGCCCAGGGTCACGCCATAGGTGTGCAGGCGGGTGACGACCGGGGCATAGAACGCGTCGACGTTGGTGAACTGGCCGAACAGGAAGGGCCCCTTGCCCGCCGAGGTGCCGTAGTCGGTGCGCAGCCGCTCCCAGAGCTGTTCCACGCGGGTCAGGTCTGCCTCGACCGCGGCGCGCTCCGCGGCGTCTTCGGGAACGCCCTTGCCCGGCAGGGACTTGCGCACGTTCATGGGCAGATGCCTGCGCAGCGCCGGAAAGGCCGAATGCATCTCCGCGCAGGCCGACCGCGCGACGCCCCGCGCCTGGCGGTCGGCGGGCCACAGACCGGCCTGCGGGGCCAGTTCGGCCAGGTATTCGCAGATCGCCAGACTGTCCCAGATGGCCACCGCCCCGTCCATCAGGCAGGGGACCTTTCCGGTCGGCGCGTAGCGGCGCATATGGGCGGCGGAGCCGTCTTCGTAGAGGGGGATGAGGACCTCTTCGATCTCGAGGCCGCTGTGCCGGGCGGCCAGCCAGGCGCGCATGGACCAGGACGAATAGGCCTTGTTGCCGATGATCAGGCGCAGCATCAGGTGGCTCCTAGGGAAAAAGGGGATGGCGCCGCGTCGGGCACCGTCGTGAATGGAAGTGGATGGTCTTGGTTGGGGTTTTGTTGCGGCTGTCGAAACTGTCCACTAGAGTACGAATAGGGGGAAGCAGGTTCCAGAGTTGGGGTAGGTTTTTCAGGGACCGCTGGCGCACGATTGGGGGTGCTCCGGCGATAGGTGCCGTTTGCGGATGACGATGCTGAACGTTCTTCTGGTTGAAGACAATCCTGTCTACGCCAAGCTTGTCGAAGGGCTTCTGACCCAGGCGGAGGGCGAAGCCTTTTCCGTTCGGACCTGTCGCGGCCTGACCGAGGCCAAGACGGCGTTGGACGGCGGCGTTCCGCTGGACGTGGTGGTCCTGGACCTGTCTCTGCCGGAAGCCGACGGCCTGGAGACCCTGCGCCGCATGCTGGAGATGTGCGGCGACCTGCCGGTGATCGTCCTGACCGCGCTGAATGACGAGACCATCGCCTTGGAGGCGGTGCGCGCCGGGGCCCAGGACTATCTGATCAAGAACCAGTTCGCCGCCGCCAGCCTGCGTCGGGCCATCCTCTATGGGTTGGAGCGGCGTTCCTACCTGGCCTCCATGGGCGAGGACGGCTCGGTCCTGGAAGGGCTGCTCGACAGCATGATCGCCGCCGCCGGCGTGCTGGAGGCCGAGCGCGACTCCGACGGGCGTATCGTCGATTTCCGGTGGCGGCTGGGCAATGCCGCCTGCAAGCCGGTTCTCGGCGTCGGAGCGCGCGACCTCGTCGGGCGCCGCCTGACGGCCATCTTGCCGGGGCTTGGGACCGACAAGGTGGTCGCGGCCTTGGCCGACGTGGTCGAGACCCAGGGCCGCCTGGACACCGAGATCCATATGGCGCGCGACAGCGAGACCGTCTGGCTGCGTGTCGCCGCCGGGCGGCTCGGCGACGGCGTGGCCTTGACGGCCACCGACGTCTCGATCGCCAAGCATCAGCAGGAGGCGTTGCGGCAGGCCAAGGAAGAGGCCGAGATCGCCGCCCGCCACAAGAGTCGCGTCCTCTCCGCCCTCAGCCACGAGATGCGCACCCCGCTGAACACCATCATCGGCTTTATCGAGATGATGGACAACGAGGTGCTGGGGCCGATCGCCCACCCGCAGTACCGGGCTTACGTCAAGGACATCGCCCACGCGTCCAGCCAACTGGTCCACATCATGGAAACCCTCCTTGAACGCACCCGCTTCGAGGAACTGGCCAAGATGGAGACGGGGTACCGCCAGTTGATCGACCTGGCCCCGGACCTGATCTGCGTCTGCAAGGACGGTGTCATCACCATGATGAACGCGGGCGGCGCCGCCATGCTCGGCGTCAGCCCGGCGGACGCCTGTGTCGGGCGGGCCTTCGCCGACTTCGTCCATCCCGACTACCGACCGGTGGTCGAGGCGGGATTGACCTTCCTGATCGATGAACGGGGCCGCGTGCCGTTGAAGCTTCAGGCCGCCGACGGTCGGGAAGTGGACGTGGAAATGGCCGCCTCGGCGTTCCGACGCGATACGGAGCGGGACGCCCTCCTGCTTGTCGCCCGCGATGTCACCCAGCGTCAGATCGCCACCCGCGCCATCGTCCAGCGCGAGGAACGTCTGCGAAAGATCATGGATACAATGGTCGACGCCCTGGTCATTATCGACGAGGGCGGCATCGTCGAGACCTACAATCCGGCGGCGGAGCGCATTTTCGGCTACAGCACGGCGGAAATCGTCGGCAAGGGCGTCCAACTGCTCATGCCGCGAGAGGTCGCCGAGCGTCATCAGGGCTACCTGCGGAATTACCTGGATGGCAACGGGAGGCATGTCGTCGGCGTCGGTCGCGAGGTCATGGGACAACGCAAGGACGGCGCCCAGTTCCCCTTGGAAATCGCCCTGTCGGAACTTGAGATCGGCGGCAAGCGGCATTTCATCGCCGTCCTGCGCGACATCACCGAGCGCAAGCTGAACGAGGAGCGCCTGCGATTCCTGGCCACCCGCGACCATCTGACGGGCCTGCCCAACAGGGCGCTGTTCCGTGAACGCCTGGAAGACGCCGTGGCCGAGGCCGACGCCCAGGGGCATCTGGTCGGCGTGCTGTTCGTCGACCTGGACCATTTCAAGAACATCAACGACACCATGGGCCACCATGTGGGCGATCAGGTGTTGCAGGCCGTCGCGCGCAAGCTGGAAACCCTGGTCCGCCCGGGGGACATGGTGTGTCATCTGGCGGGGGACGAATTCACCATCGTCCTCGACCATTTGCGGGATGGTCAGGAGGCGGCGCGCCTAGCCGAGACACTGCTAACTCAGCTTGCCCAGCCGTTCGAGGTCGAGGGCCGGGAGATCTACACCTCCGCCTCCATCGGCATCGTCGTCTATCCCGACAACGCCGAAACCATCGCCAACCTGATGAAGAACGTGGATACCGCCGTCCATCAGGCGAAGAAGCAGGGACGCAACACCTTCACTTTTTACTCCGAAACCCTGTCGGAACACATGGTGCGCCGCCTGCAGATCGAGAACGGCCTGCGCCGCTGCCTGGAACGCCGCGAACTGACGGTCGCCTACCAGCCCAAGATCGACCTGGCGACCGGCGAGGTGATGGGCGCCGAAGCCCTTTTGCGCTGGGTATCGGCGGATCTGGGCTTCGTCTCCCCGGCGGAGTTCATTCCCGTGGCCGAGGAGACCGGCCTGATCGTGCCCATCGGCACCTGGGTTCTGCAGGACGTGTGCCGTCAGATCGACGTTTGGTTGCAGTCGGGGCGGCCACCGGTGCGCATCGCCGTCAACCTCTCGGCGCGCCAGTTCCGGGAAGCGACCCTGACGGCCCAGATCATGGAGATCCTGGAGACCAACGGGGTCAGCGCCGAGCTTCTGGAGCTTGAACTGACCGAGAGCATGCTGGTGGAGAACGCCGACGAGGCCATCCAGGCGCTGTGGGCGCTGAAGGGCCTGGGCATCAGCCTGTCCATCGACGATTTCGGGACCGGCTATTCCTCCCTCAGCTACCTGAAGCGATTCCCCATCGACAGCCTGAAGATCGATCAATCCTTCGTACGCGACATCCCGGAAAGCGTCGACGACATGTCGATCACCAAGGCCATCATTTCCATGGGCCGGTCCCTGGAGCTGAAGCTGGTGGCCGAAGGCGTGGAAACCTTCGACCAGATCCACTTCCTGAGCCAGAACGACTGCCATATCGCCCAGGGCTATCTGTTCTCCAAGCCGGTCCCGGCGGAGGAGTTCGCCCGCTTCATGGATACGCACAAGCCCGAAACCGTGCTGGAGGCGCGGTCCGGCGGGCGGTCGTTCGAACCGGCGCGCGGTGGCCGGAACGGCGTCGGGCGTTCGGCGGCCTCGCCGACCTGAGGAGCGTCGGCCAATCGCCCGCCCGGAGGACGGCCCCTGGCGTCCAGGCGCATGGGGACGCGACGGGCGCCCGGATCCCGCGTCCGGACGCCCGTGCCGCGTCAACGCCGTGAAATACCCTGTCGCGGCGCGGTGATCAGGGTCTGGCCCAGATCGGCGAGGCCGCGGGCGGCGCGGGCCATGATGTCCCGCGCATAGGTGCTGCGCAGGGTTTCGGCCCGGGCGACACAGGCTTCGATCTCGGCGCGGGTCGGGTAGGTGTCTTCGCTCGGTGGGGTGGTCATTGGCGGCTCCTTCATGCGATAAGCTGAAGAGACGCCCTCCCTGGGTTCTTGCCGGTTGTCTCGACCGGTCGCTTATGTGCGATGGTCATGATGATGGGACAGGAATGCTGTCCAATCAAGGGGTGGGGCCGAGGATGGTTCGTGAGGAGCGGGGGCCGGCGTTATGAAAATCTCTGTTTTTCAGGCCATTGCTCCCTGCCCCGCGGTGTCGGCGGATCTACCATGCAAAAAATATGGTCCGTCAATTTTTGTGGGTAAATCCTGGGCGCCCATTGGAGGCGCCGCTCAGGGGACAATCGGATCCGCGGTCTCGCGCGGTTCCCCGGCGCCGTCGCCACCGTAGCGAAGTCTTGAGCCGCCGGGCCTGCTGGTGCATGCTGCGCCTCTTCACCTGAACGGATGATCGTCCGACGGCCCCGCCTGGAGGGGAACGGTCGGGCGCGACGCCCCGGAGACCGGCCCGCCGATGAGCGACGACGATAAAAGAGTTTATCTCTACGACAGCACCTTGCGTGATGGCGCCCAGACCCAGGGCGTCGATTTTTCCGCCGCCGACAAGACGGCGATCGCTCAGTCGCTCGACCATCTGGGGATAGACTACGTGGAAGGCGGCTGGCCCGGCGCGAACCCCACCGACGACGCCTTTTTCGGCGCCCCGCCGCGGCTGACGCGGGGGCGTCTGGCGGCCTTCGGCATGACCCGCCGGTCGGGACGGTCGGCGGAGAACGATCCCGGCCTTCAGGCCGTGGTCGGGTCCGGCGCCCAGGTGGTCACGCTGGTCGGCAAGAGTTGGGACTTCCAATGCCGGGTGGCGCTCGGCATCGACCTCGACGAAAACCTGCGCATGATCGGCGACAGCATCGCCCATGCGGCGGGCCGCGTCGGCGAGGCGCTCTACGACGCCGAGCACTTCTTCGACGGCTACAAGGAAAACCCGGACTACGCCATCGCCTGCCTGAAGGCCGCCTATGACGGCGGCGCCCGCTGGGTGGTCCTGTGCGATACCAACGGCGGCACCTTGCCCGACGAGGTCGAGCGCATCGTCGGCGAGGTGTGCGCCCATGTTCCTGGCAGTCACGTGGGCATCCACTGCCACGACGACACCGGCAACGCCGTCGCCAACAGCCTGGCCGCCGTGCGGGCCGGGGCCCGCCAGATCCAGGGGACGCTCAACGGCCTGGGCGAACGCTGCGGCAACGCCAACCTGATTTCCATCGTCCCCTCCCTGATGCTCAAGATGGGCTATCGGACGGGCCTGTCCGACGGCGACCTCGCCAAGCTGACCAGCGTGTCCCGCGAACTGGACGAGCGCCTGAACCGTCCGCCGTCCCGCAACGCCGCCTACGTGGGCGAGGCGGCCTTCGCGCACAAGGGCGGCTTGCACGTCTCGGCGGTCGAGAAGGACCCCAAGTGCTACGAGCACATCCTTCCCGAACTGGTCGGCAACCACCGCAAGATCCTGGTCAGCGACCAGGCGGGGCGATCCAACTTCCTGGCCCGCTTCCGCGAGATCGGCCTGGACATCGATCCCACCGATCCGCGCGTCGCCAAGCTGATCGACGAGGTCAAGCTGCGCGAGTTCAAGGGCTATGCCTACGACGGCGCGGAAGCCAGCTTCGAACTGCTGGCCCGCCGCTTCCTGGGCGAAGTGCCGGAGTATTACCGTCTCAACGCCTTCCGCGTCATCGACGAGCGGCGCTGGAACGCCAAGGGCGAACTGATCACCCTGTCGGAGGCGACGGTGAAGCTGGAGGCCAAGGGCCAGCCCTTCATGACCGTCGCCGAGGGCAACGGCCCGGTCAACGCCCTGGACGCCGCGCTGCGCAAGGTCCTGGTGCCGCTCTATCCGGAACTGGCGGACCTCAAGCTGGTCGACTACAAGGTGCGTATCCTGACCCCGGAGGCGGCGACCGCCGCCGTCACCCGCGTGATGATCGAAAGCACCGACGGTCGGGGCACCAACTGGACCACGGTCGGCGTCTCCGGCAACGTCATCGACGCGTCCTACAACGCCCTGCGGGATGCCATTTCCTACCGCCTGTTCTCGGAAGGGGCCGTCGCCCATGTTTCGTAATCTGGTTCTGCTGACGGTCGGGGTTCTCGGCCTGATGCTCGTGCTCGCCTATGTCACGACCGACACCAGCCAGCGCGAGGAACCCTCCGCCGAGGTGGTGGCCGACCTGTTCGACACCGTCGCCTTCTCCGGCTTCGGCGAGAAGGGACCGACCGGGCAGGGGCCCTATCTGCGCCGCTGGACCCAGCCCGTGCGCATCGCCCTGGTCGGCGAGCCGAAGGCGGGCGAGGACGGGGTCGGCGAACGCCGGACCTGGGAAGAGGGCGTCGAGGCGATGGCGGAGCTTTACGATCAACTACCGAACCTGGATATCGCCGTGGTCGACGCCGTTCCCTTCGCCCTGGAGGGCGAGGAGGCCGAGCGTATCGGCGCCCTGCGCGGCGAGGCCAACCTGATGATCTGGACGGTGCCGGAGGACGGTCTTCAGGCCTTCGCCGAGCGCGTGGAACTGCCGCCCGAGGCGGCGTCCGAGGTGGGCTCCTACCGGGACGGCTGCGCCGTCGTCGGGGCCACCTCGCCGGTCCTGTCCATGGTGTCCATCGTCCTGCGGGCCGAACTGTCCGCCGGCAAGCGCAATACCTGCCTGGGCGAGAGCCTGGCCATGGCGCTGGGCTTCAACATCGAGGCCAAGAACAGTTCGAACGTCTTCCGCGAGCGCCAGGGGATGCTGTCCTTCCATCCGCTGGGGCGCATGGCGACGGCGCTGGTCTATGACCCGGCCCTGCGACCCGGCATGCCGCGCGCCGAGGCCCTGGACGCGGCGATGGCGGTGCTGAAGGCGAAGGGGCTGAACTAGGCGATGGTCGACCAGATCCCCGATTGGCGCCAGCGCGGCCGTGCCCTGCTGCCCAAGGACGTGACCGCCCTGAAGGGGCGGGCGCCGGTGGTCGTCCTGGTGGAGCCGCAGATGGCCGAGAACATCGGCACGGCGGCGCGGGCCATGGGCAACAGCGCGCTCGGGGAAATGCGGCTGGTGCGCCCGCGCGACAACCATCTGGACCTGCGGGCGGTGCGGGCCGCGTCGGGGGCCGAGGCCATCCTGGAGGCGGCCACGGTCTACGACACCCTGGAAGAAGCGATTTCCGATTGCGTTCATGTCTTCGCCACGACGGCGCGCCGCCGCGACATGATGAAGCGCATCGTGACGCCCCGGAAGGCGGCGGAGGAAATGCGCGCCGGGTTCGCCGCCGCGCCCCCGGAAGCGTCGGCGATCCTGTTCGGACGCGAGCGGACGGGCCTGGAAAACGACGACGTGGCGATGGCCGGCGCCGTCCTGGAAGTGCCGCTCAATCCGCATTTCTGTTCCCTGAACCTGGCCCAGGCGGTCCTGCTGGTCGGTTACGAGTGGTTCGTCTCGGGTGATTTCACGCCGGTCGAGCAGCCCGCCGAGCGGTCGTCGCCGCCCGCCAACCAGACCGACATGCGCAAGCTATACGAGCATCTGGAAGTGGAACTCGACTCGGTCGGCTTCTTCCATGTCGAGACCAAGCGTCCGGGCATGGTGCGCAACATCCGCTCCATCTTCGCGCGTGCCGGATTGACCCAGCAGGAGGTGCGGACCCTGCACGGCGTCGTCCGCGAACTGCGCTGGGGGCGCCGCCCCGACCGGCCGCGCCGTGATGCCTGGGGCAACGCCCAGACCTGGACTCAGCGTAAGGACGGGGAAGGCGGCGGCGGCGACGGCCCGCCGTCCGGGGAGTAGATCATGGCCGGTCGGGACGGTCGCGCCGCGACCCCGGACTTCAACGCCTTGTTCCGCCAGACCTTCGCCGACCTGGTGGCGTGGCGCCGCGACGTCCGTCGTTTCCGCGAGGACCCGGTGGCGCCGGAGATCGTCGACGACCTGATCCGCTTGGCCTGTCTGTCGCCGTCCGTGGGAAACGCCCAGCCGTGGCGCTTCGTCCTGGTGGAGACGGGGGCGCTCAGGGCGCGCGTGCGGCACAGCTTCGCCACCGCCAATTCCGACGCCCTGCACGACTACGAGGGCGAACGGGCACGCCTCTATACGACGCTCAAGCTGTCGGGGCTGGACAAGGCGCCGGTGCAGATCGCGGTCTTCTGCGAGACGGAGCCGGAGGAAGGGGCGGGCCTGGGGCGCAAGACCATGCCGATGGCGCTCCACTATTCGGTCGCCGGAGCCATCCAGACCTTCTGGCTGGCGGCGCGGGCGCATGGCATCGGCGTCGGCATGGTGTCCATCCTCGACCCGGCGGAGGTGACCGAGGCGCTGGAGGTTCCCGAAAGCTGGGAGCTGGTCGCCTATCTGTGCGTCGGCTATCCCGAGGAAGAGCACGCCGACCCGGAACTGGAACGCTTCGGCTGGCAGGACCGCCTGCCGTGGCGGTCCTTCGTCAGCCGCCGCTGACGGCCCGGCGGCCAAGCCGCCGGACCCCCGCGCGCGTGGGGTGGCGACGGGCCTCAGACCTTCTTCTTTTCCATGACGATGGTGAAGCCTTCGAATTGCGGCGGGCCGAGGTAAAGGTCGCGCGTCGCCGGGCCTCCGGCGTTGGCGTGCGCCTTGCGGAAAGCCTCGGAGGTGGTCCACCCCTTGAAGGCGTCCTCGCTCTCCCACAGCACATGGGTGGCGTAAAGGGTGTGATCCTCGAGTTCGGGGCCGCGCACCAGATGGAATTCGATGAAGCCCGGAACCTCGTCCAGGTAGGAGTCGCGGTTGGCCCAAATCGCTTCGAAATCGGCCTCGCGGCCCTTGGTGATGCGGAAGCGGTTCATGGCGATGAACATGGAAGGTCTCCTTGTCTAAGGGCGGAAAGTCGGGGTCTAAGGGCGGAAAGTCGGGCCTGGAAGGGGAACGGCGGCCTCGGTGGAGGGAGGAGGGGGCGACCCCGATGGAGGCCGAATTGTCCTGTTATTGAAAATCATTTGCAACTCTTGGAGCGTCCGGGAGGTTATTTTTCCTTTTCATGCGCCCACCGCATGGGCGCCATGCGGTGAAAACGCTTTCGGCGTCCGTGGATCGTCCCTCATGCTGCGGCGCAGCAAAGAAGAGGTCCCCCATGGTTTCGCACCTTCGCCCCTTGTCGACCGCGGACCGCCGTCCGATTCATGTGTCGGCGGACGACGTTCACCGGTTTTCCGGTAAGCGGCCCGTGCTGTCGGGGTACCGGCTGGAGCCGGTCACCGACCCCGGACGCCAGTATGAATTGGCCATGGCCTTGGACGTCGATGGTGACGACGATGGCGAGGAGGTCAACCCCTTCTACGGGATTCCCTTCGGCGTCGCGATGCTGATGGCGCGCGACGAGCGGGGAGACC
The DNA here is from genome assembly GCA_964521375.1 of uncultured Rhodobacterales bacterium. GTDB lineage: Bacteria > Pseudomonadota > Alphaproteobacteria > Rhodospirillales > Rhodospirillaceae > CAZFRK01. The sequence continues at coordinate 6,614 of CAZFRK010000023.1, read as the reverse complement.
CGGCGGGCTTCATCACCTTCCGCGACGACCTGTCGGACATGGGCGTCGACGCGATGGGGCGTCGGCGCGCGGGGTACGTGTTCAAGGTTTTCGTCTTCATGGTCCGGGACGACCTGCGCGGACAGGGCTACGGCACCGCGCTGGCCGTCGGCGCCCTGACCGCCATGCGCGAGGACCTGGAGGCCCTGAGCCGGCCCGACGGCGGGGCCGCCGCGCCGGTGGTCGCCCTGCGGTTCGTCGGCGAAGGAAAGAGTGACGGCGGTCTGCGCCTGCTCGACCGCGTTGCCCGCGACGTCGGCATCCTGTCCGACGAGGTGGGCCGCCTGCATGGCCTGTCGTTCTCCCATGTCGCGACAGAAGTCCTGTCCGGGGACGCGGTTGTAGGGTCGGTATTGGGCTGACGAAAAATAGTCTTAAATCTTATGTATTGTGACGTTGTATATCCGGTGACACTTCCATCTATTGATGATTTCCTTTCAGGAATTGTGGTAAAATCGGCCTCGACTTAGTCTCCACGATCGTGCAGTCGGGGAGGGCGTTGCCATGTGGGTGAACCTGGGCGTTTTTGTTCTGCTCTGGGAAAGCGCCGCCGTCATCGTCATGACGGCCCTACGGCTTACCGTCGCCGACGGGGCCGTCGGCGATCTCTATCTGGCGGGGGTGGCGACGGCGCCGGTCGCCTTGTTCGCCACCTGGCTGGTCAACCGTCTGTGTCTTGGGACCGAGGACGTCGACGCGGACGAACCGGAGGCGGTGGCGTCTATGTTCGCCGTGGACGAGCCGGAGGTGGCCGAGAAAGAAGCGGCCGCGACCCGGTCGGCCCGTCCGGCCTGACCCTGTCGGACCCGGCGGCGCGGCGCCCGACGCCTCAGCCCCAGTCCATGACACCGCCGATGCGCTTGACCCGCTTTTCGATGGGCTTGGCCTTGCCGCCGCTGAAGACCGTCTGGCTTTGCAGCTTGGTCATCATGGCCCATTCGTCGACCGGCATGTAGCGCGGGGCCAGGAACCGGTAGGTCTTGTGGAGCAGGTCCAGGGCGTTCTGGCTTTTCCGCAGGGGCTGAAGTTCCCAGTCGTTCAGGATTTCATCCCAGGCCATCAGGCGGATGTGCAGTTCGTCGCGGGTGTCCTGAATGTACTTCTTTTGCAGGTCGATATTCTTCAGGGCGGCCATGATCTCGCCGGTCTGGGCGTCGGCCTGCTCGAACTGCGCCTTGAAGTCGGCCATGGCGCGCTCCATCAGGCGGGCCACCGGGTCGGCGACCTCCAGGGCGCTGCGTTCGGAGCCGTACAGGCGGCGCAGGGCTTGGATCTTGTCGTCCATGGAGCGCATGGACTTGTACTTGTCGCGCATGGCCTCGACATAGGCCAGTTCATTGGCGAGATCGCCGATGTAGTGGGTGATCTGTTCCTTGTTTTCCCGTCCGATGCCCAGGTGTTCGGCGGCTTCGCCGAAAGCGGCGCTGACCTTGCGCCGGAAGGTGGGGTCGCCGGCCACCTGAAGCAACTCCTCGGGGTCGGTGATGATGTGTTCGTCGTGGCTCAGCCATCCCAGAAGCTGCATGGCCAGGCGGTGATAGGCGATCTGGCGGTGTCGGGCGTCGGGTTCCCAGGACGCCTTGCGCGTGGTCAGCTCCGACGGGATGGGATCGCCGACGCGCAGGGCGCGCACATACTTCAGGCCCTTGGCCAGGATGCCGAGCATGTCGCCGTCCGGTGTTCCACCCAGCTTGAATTCCCGTTTCACGCCGTCGAGCGGCAGGGAAACCTGTTCGTCGCCCAGCTTCACCACGGCGACGGGTTCCTTGCTCGCCTCGTCCATCTTGAAATAGATGTCGTCGACGCGCCCGAAAAAGGAATGCTCGAACCGGATGGTCGCCGGAACACCCCGCGTATCTTGAGATGGTGCCTCCGAGGAGGGGGCGGCGGGCGCGGCCTCGGGCGTCGCGGCGGGCAAGTCTGCGGGAGCGTCTGTCATGGCGTTTCATCAAGAAAAGCTTATGCTGTCGTAGTCTAGCAGACCCCGGCTGGGCTGCCGATGATTTTGCTGACGGGTCATGATAAATATCCGCTTTCAAGCGGGCTATCCGGCTTGTTACATAAAATGGACCGGAGGTTGCGGAGCAAATCCATGGCGAAGCAGGTAAAGACGGCCCGGCCCAAGCCGACGGGCGGCCCGAAGCAGGATATCGCGCGCGGCATCAAGCAGGATGTCCTGCCGCGCCTGAAGCAATGGGTCCCGGCCCTGGCCGAGGTGTCGGACGGTCAGCTTTATGACGTCGCCATGGCCGATCCGGCGGTGCTCCATGCCTGCTTCGAAGCCTTCGCCGAGCATCGCGCGGAGTTCGGGGACATCACCACCGGCGTCGGCGGCGCCCCCATCCTGGAAAACGACAAGCCGCTGCGCTGCGAACGCTCCGTCGACGAGATCGTCGGCATGGCCGTGCGGTCCGGCGCGCGGGCCTTCTCGCGCAAGGTTCTTGACGACAAGAAGCCGGTCATCCGCACCGCCGAGGAGCAACGTCTGGTCGATCGTCTGACCGCCATGGTGCGCGAACTCTGGGGGTCCGATACGGCCAAGGGCACCCGGAACGCGAAAAGCGCGGCGGAGCAGTTCTACGACGCCATCCGCGACAACCTGGATCAGCCCTGGCAGGTGCCGCTGTTCCCCTATTACGTCGAGCTTCCCGCGACCCTGATCGAGGAACTGGGCAAGGGCCTGACCAGCCTGCGCACCGCCGAGGGCATTCGCGAGCTGGCCGAGATCGGGCGTACCAACCTGGACGAGGCGAAACGCATCGTCGGCGACGAACTGGCGCGCGAGATGCTGGACGTGAACCCCAAGTCCGCGCGCGGCGTCGCCTCGGTCGGCAAGGCGGAATTCGACCGTCTCAACGCCTGTTTCGGCGACACCCTGGGCGAACAGCGGTGGGAGGTCTTCAACGACGTCGACCGCCTGGAGGCGCTCAAGGGCATGGACGCCAAGTCGATCGAACTCCTGGCCCCCTATCTGGCCATCGTCGGCGGCGAGACCCTGAAGAACATCCACCGCCGGTTCCGACAGGTCTATCAGTTGGAAGCCTTCCTGGAGGTCGGCCTGGACATCCTGGGGCGCGACCTCTTCGTCGATACCTTCGGGACGCCCGGTCGTCCCGCCGCCGTGCGCAAGATCACCGAGAAGATGAGCGAGGCCAAGCTCGATCCCAGCGATCCGGCGGGCGACTTCGCGGCCACCCTGGCCGACGTCCTGCGGGCCTACGGCGCCAGCCCGGAAACATACGCCAAGAAAACGGGATAGATCGGTCCGTCTATTTTCCGGTCCCGGTCCATGCCCCGTCCCGTGTCCGGTCGTCGGGCCAGTCGTCGGGCCAAACCGGCCCGACTGGCACCTTTCCGGCGCCGCCGGGGCGGTCCAGGACGTAGGTCGGCTGGGCCAGGCCCGACAGGGTTCCGCGCAGGGTCTTCAGCAGGGCGCGCCCGGTGGCCATGTCCAGCCGGAAGTGGCCGGTGCCGCGCGCCAGGTCGGGGTGGTGCAGGTAATAGGGCTTGATGCCGTGCCGCAGGCAGGCGCGGAACAGGGCGTCCAGGGTCGCCGCGTCATCGTTTACGCCGCGCAGAAGCACGCTCTGGGACACCAGCGGCAGCCCGGCGCCCCGCAGCCGGGCCAGGGCGGCGGCCGCCTCGGGGGTGAATTCGTCGGGGTGATTGACGTGGACGGCCAGCCACGGTGTCAGGCGGTCGGTCCGCAGGGCGTCGACCAGGGCCGTGTCGATGCGCTCGGGGTCCTGGAACGGCAGGCGGCTGTGCAGGCGCAGGATCGCCACATGGGGCAGGGCCTCCAGGCGGGCGGTGACGGCGGACAGGCGGCGCGGCGACAGCAGCAAGGGGTCGCCGCCGGTCAGGATGACCTCGAACACCTCGGGATGGGCGGCGATATAGTCCAGTGCCCGGCCCAGGGCGGCGCCGTCCAGGGCCTCGCCGCCCGGACCCACCTGCTCGCGTCGAAAGCAGAATCGGCAATAGGCCGCGCAGACGTGCACGGGCTTCAGCAGCACCCGGTCGGGATAGCGATGAACGATGCCCGGCACCGGACTCCTCACGAAGTCGCCGATGGGGTCGGCCAACTCCTCGGGCGTGGTGACCAGCTCCCGACCGTCGGGATGGTATTGGCGGACCAATGGATCGTCGGCCGACCGCCCGGCGAGCAGGCGCTCCAGGTAGGGGGTGGTCCGGACGGCGTAGCGGCGGGCGACCGCGTCCAGGTCGCTGGGGGATGCTGGCTCCATGGCGCGGGAGGTAACGCGTCGGCGACAGGAAATCAAGCGCCGCCGGGGGCGTTGGTGATGTAGCCTGCGACGGCATGCCTGATGGCTTGTCCGGCACGGATGGAAAGGATGACGTGATGGCTGACGAATGGCGGATAGAACGGGACACCCTGGGCGAGGTGCGCGTGCCGTCCCACGCCATGTGGGGGGCGCAGACCCAGCGGGCCAAGGAAAACTTCCCCATCGGCACCGAGACCATGCCGCTGCCGGTGATCCGCGCCTTCGGCTTCCAGAAGGCGGCGGCGGCGACGGCCCATCTGCGTCTGGGGACCATCGACGAAAGTCGCGGCGGCGCCATCCGCAAGGCTGCCCTGGAGGTCGCCGAGGGCCACTGGGACGACCACTTTCCGCTGCCCGTCTGGCAGACCGGATCGGGCACCCAGACCAATATGAACGTCAACGAGGTCATCGCCCACCGGGCGCGGATACTGGCCGGGTTCGACGACATCCATCCCAACGACCACGTCAACCGCGGTCAGTCGAGCAACGACAGCTTTCCCACCGCCATGCACATCGCCTTCGCGCGGGAGGTGACGGACACCCTGCTGCCCGCCCTGGATCGCCTGACCGTCACCCTGGACGGCAAGGCCGATGCCTATGCCGATCTGGTGAAGACGGGACGGACCCACCTTCAGGACGCCACGCCCCTGACCCTGGGGCAGGAAATCTCGGGCTGGGCGGAGCAGGCGCGCGCCGCGCGGGAGCGGATCGCCTCGGCGCTGGAGGAGATCTATCCCCTGGCCCAGGGCGGCACCGCCGTCGGTACCGGCCTCAACGCGCCGGAGGGCTTCGCCGAGGCGTTCCTGGAGGCCGTCGCGGCCTTCACGGGGCTGCCGTTCCGTGCCGCCCGCAACCGCTTCGCGGCGTTGGCCGCCCACGATGGGGCGGTGGCCCTGTCCGGCGCTCTCAATGCCCTGGCCTGCGGCCTGATGAAGATCGCCAACGATGTCCGCTTGCTCGGCTCCGGGCCGCGCTGTGGCCTGGGGGAACTGGTCCTGCCCGCCAACGAACCCGGATCGTCGATCATGCCCGGCAAGGTCAATCCCACCCAGGCCGAGGCCCTGACCCAGGTCTGCTGTCAGGTGATGGGCAACCATACGACGGTGACGGTGGCGGGCAGCCAGGGCCACTTGGAACTGAACGTCTTCAAGCCGGTCATCGCCCATGCCGTCCTGTCGTCGGTGCGGCTGCTGACGGACGGCGCCGACTCCTTCCGGGCGCGCTGTCTGGAGGGCATGACCGCCGACGAGGCGCGAATCCGCGCCACGGTGGATCGCTCCTTGATGCTGGTGACGGCCCTGGCCCCCCGGATCGGTTACGACAAGGCCGCCGAGATCGCCAAGACGGCGCACCGCGACGGTACCACCCTGCGGCAGGCCGCCGTCGCGCTGGGCTACGGCACGGCGGGGGAGTTTGATCGTTGGGTCGATCCGCAGGCCATGATCCGGGGCGGCTGACGCTATCGTCGGCGGCGGAAATCAGGGCGCAGGACGACGCAGCCGCCGACCTCCTCCCGCCGAACGTCCGGGGCGGGCGGGGCCGCCGGGGACGCGGTCGCGCCGCTGATGGCGGCGCCAAAGCCCCCCAGCGCATCCAGGACGGCATCCACCTCGTCGTCCGGGATGAGCACGATGTCATCCTTGTTCATGGGGCATCTCCAGGCCAGGGATCGCGGGGCGGGGCATGTGGGCCACGGCCCGACGACAGGCGTCGAGTGTGGCGGAAGGACCGCCCCTTGGAAACAGGAAGCAGATCCGCTGTCACGATACGGCAATTTTCGGCTAGGCTCGACCCCGGCCAAAAGGAGCATGTCCATGTCCCGTGATCCGACCCTGGAGTTCTGGTTCGAGTTCGCCAGTCCCTACTCCTACCTCGCCTGCGACCGCCTGACCGGGCTGGTCGCGGAGGCGGATGGCGCCCGGCGGGTGGTCTGGCGTCCGTTCTTGCTCGGGCCCCTGTTCGCCGCCCAGGGATGGGACACCAGCCCGTTCCTGATCTACGAGGCCAAGGGACGCTATATGTGGCGGGACATGGAACGTCTCTGCGCCGCCCAGGGGCTGTCGTTCCGAAAGCCCGAGGTGTTTCCGCGCAACAGCGTCCTGGCCGCCCGCGTGGCCTGCCTGGGCGAGGGGCGGGCTTGGCTGCCCGCCTTTTGCGACGGCGTCTACCGGGCTAATTTCGGGCAGGGGCGGGACATCGCCGATCCGGCGGTCCTGGGCGCCATCCTCGACGGGTTGGGCCTGGAGGCCGAGGCGGTTCTGAAGGCCGCCGAGGCCGCCGACAACCGCC
>CAZFRK010000022.1:0-17397 GCA_964521375.1 uncultured Rhodobacterales bacterium | reverse complement strand
CCATGGCGAAGCGTGGCGCCTCGATGGTTTCCCCGGGGGCCGGCATGCGGTCCGTATAGGTGATGAGGTCCACCATGTTGCTGCCGACGATGGCGATTCTGCCGGACATGACCCAGTCCTCCCTTACAGGCTCTTGATGGCGGCTTCGGCGCCGTCGGCCTCGGTGGCCGACAGGTAGCCCAGGCGCACCGAGAAGCGGCGGGTCTCGCCGCCCGCGAGTGTCTGAACGTTGCCCTTGGCGGCTTCGGCGGTATAGCCCTCCGGCTCGCAGGTGGACGGCAGGGCGAAGGCGCAGACCTTCTGGTCGCTGTTGACCAGGACCCAGCGCACCGTCCTCGGGAAGTCGTGGGTGTCATAGGCGATGTGGAAGGCGTCGCCCTCCCGCCGCCGCATCATCACCGCCGTCATGCCGGAGGCGTCGGTCCTCAGGCCGCGGATATAGAAGACCTGCTCGGGGTCGTAACGCTCCGGCTCGTCCATCACCTCCATGACCGACGGATCGGCGGCCAGGGCCTCGATCAGGGCGTCATAGGCGGGGGTGCGCGGCACATGGCCGGGCACCTTGGTGCGGACCACCGTCGCCTCGGGCGTGAAGGGCGCGGGCTGGATGACGCGGGCGCCGTCGCAGAAGGCGAAGTTGACGTGGCACATGTACATCAGGTCCATGGGCGCGCCGGACAGGTTCTCCACCTCCATGGCCATGTCGAAGAGGGTGGCGCCGGGGCGCAGGACGACGCGCGGCCGGGCCTCGTAGTGCGACCCGAAGCCCATGACGTATTCGCGCCGCCCGACGACCGCCATGTAGGGGCCTTCGGCGTCCTCGCCGATCTCCAGCCCGGCGCCGTCCATGGGGGCGGTCGGCATTTCGCCGTGCAGGGAATGGGTGTCGGTGGGACCGGGGCAGCCATTGCGCAGCAGGCCCGAATGGAAGGCGAAGCAGCCGTAGGTCCCGGCGATGTCGTGGGCCGGGCGCGGCATGTCGAACATGTTGGCCATGGTCAGGTCGACCCCGTCGAAGACGGCGTCCCAGATCATCTGGCCGTAGTAGGGCAGCACCACCAGGTGACCGCGCTCGTTGGTCAGGCGCAGGCCCTCGAAGCCGCTGTCGTAGCGGAACAGGCTGGCGGTGATGCCCGCGCTTTCGGCGACGGTGCGTTCGCGCTCCGTGAAGAAGTGCCTGCGGAGCTCAATGGTGCCTTGGACGGCCATGATGTCCCTCCTTTCCGCCTAGCGGGCGCGGTTTTTCCAAGCGTTCAGCGCGATCACCAGCAGCAGGAAGGCGCCCCAGATGAAGTCGATCAGATGGTTGGAGAAGCGCAGGATCTGGAAGCCGCTGGACAGCAGCATCAGGGCGACGACGGCGATGGACACGCCAATCACCGTGCCCCGTCCGCCCGCCGGGTTGGTCCCGCCGAGCACCGAGATCAGCACCGCCTGCAACAGGTAGGACGTCCCGTAGTCGGACTTGGCGGCGTTGGTGCGCCCCGACAGCATGATGCCGGCGATGGAGGCAAGGACCCCCGTCAGCATGTAGCTGTAGAAGATCATCTTCTCGCGCTTCAGACCGGCGAAGAGGGCGGCCTTGGGGTTGGTGCCGATGAGCATCAGGTTGATGCCGAAGGTGGTGCGCGACAGGATGAAGGCGATCACCACCATCAGGGCGACGAACAGGACGAAGGGCGTGGCCAGGCCCAGGATCTTGCCGTTGCCGATGAAGGCCCAGGTTTCCGGGAAGCCGACGATCGCCGGACCGCCGGTCAACACCACGCAGAGGCCGACGAAGACCTGCCCGGTGCCCAGGGTCGCCAGGATTGGCGTGATCCCCAACTTGGTGATCAGGAAGCCGTTTAGTCCTCCCGCCACCAGACCGGTCCCCAGCGCCACCACGCCGCCCAGCAGCACCGTCATGATGCCCATGTCGGCCACTCCGGCGCTGCCCGCGAGCTTATGGAACAGCACGCCCGCCAGGATGCCCGACAGGTTGGCGATGCCGACCACCGACAGGTCGATGCCGCCGGTCAGCATGGCGATCATCATGGCGATGGAAAGCAGGCCGAGTTCCGGGAAGATGTAGGTGATGGATTCGAAGTTGTAGTAGCGCAGGAACTTGTCGGGGCTGAGCGCGGTCATGATCGCGAAGATCAGTACCGTCATCAGCAGCAACTGGGCGATGTTGTTGTCCCGGTTGAGGAAGCGTCGGATGTCGAATTTGCTCGTCATGGCGGGCCTCCTCACGCTTGGCGGCGGCGGTCGCGCCACGCCGTCACGGCGGTCGCGATGATGATGATGATGCCGACGACGACACGCTGCCACGTCGTGTCGACCTTCATGATGATCAGGCTGTTCTTGACCATGACCAGCATGAAGACGCCCAGCATGGTGCCCAGCACGGTGCCCCGGCCGCCAAAGATCGACGCGCCGCCCAGCACAACCGCGGCGATGACGTCCAGCTCCAGGCCGACGAAGTCGCGCGGGTTGGCCAGCCAGATCATGCCGCTGTGCAGCAGTCCGGCGAACCCGGCCAGGGCTCCGGCCACGCAGTAGATGAAGAACACCGTCTTGCCCAGGCTGAAGCCCGCGCGGCGGGCCGCCTCCTGGTCGCCGCCGTAGGCGTAGACGCCGCGCCCGATCATGGTGTAGCGCAAGATAAGGTGCATCAGGACGGCCAAGCCGACGTAGACCAGGACCATGGCGGTCAGGCCGTAGGTGGTGCCGTCGGCCTTGGTGACGCTGATGACCTCGGTCTTGGCGAAGTCCATCAGGGGGTCGGGCATCTTGTTGATGTTGATCATGCTGGTGCCGACGACACCCAGCAGGAAGCCGCGCACCATGCCCGCCGTGCCCAGGGTCACGATCAAGGGGATCATGCGGAACTTGTAGACGAAGACGGCGTTGAGGCAGCCGAACAGCAGCCCCATGAGGGTGGCCGCGATGAAGGGCAGGATCACGCCATCATAGCCGAAGTAGATCATGCCCTTGACGGTCAGGTACATGGCCGCCACCGCGAAGGCGGGGAAGGACACGTCGATGCCGCCCGAGATCATGACGATCAGCACGCCGAGCGCCATGATGCCGATGATCACGTTCGACCGCAGAAGGCTGAACAGGTTGTCGAGTTGCCAAAAGGCCGGGTTCACCAGCCCGATGAGGATCATGGCGAGCACGAGAATGCCCGCGATGACCACTTCCGATCGACGCATCCAGGCCATCGTTCCCCCCTTTTCTTAGGTAAACGTCTTCAGCTGTTCGCTGATGCGCTCTTCCGATGTCGTGGCGCAGGCCACGTCCTCGACGAAGCGACCGCGATGCATGAGAACGATGCGGTTACAATTCTGAACAAGTTCCAGAACGTCGTCGGAAATCATCAGCACGGCGAGGCCGTGGTGCACGGCGAGTTCTCGGATCTTGCGGTGGATTTCGGCCTTCGAGCCGACGTCGACGCCGACGGTCGGGCCGTTGAGGACAAGCACGCGCGCGTCGGTCAGAAGCCAGCGCCCGATGACGACGCGTTGCTGGTTGCCGCCCGACAGCTCGATCACGGGCTGGTCGGCCGACGGGGTGGCGATCTGCATGGCCTCGATCATCTTGTCGGTCATGGCGTCGGCGCTGTCGCGGTCGATGACCAGGCGCGGGGCCAGGCGGTCGTAGGAGGTGGCGAGCATGTTGCGCTTGATGCTCTGGCCCAGGAACAGGCCCTCGGTCAGGCGATCCTCGGGAACATAGGCGATGCCCGCGTCGATGGCGTCCTTGACCGTGCGCAGGTCGACCGCGACGCCGTCGACCAGGATGGTGCCCTGGTATTTGGGCACCATGCCGAAGAGCGAAAGGGCGACCTCGGTACGGCCCGAGCCGAGCAGCCCCGACAGGCCGACGATCTCGCCCGGTCGGATGGTCAGGCTCAGGTCGTCGAAAACGCCGGGCAGGGTCAGGTGCTTGACCTCCAGGCGGGGCGGCGGCGCGCCGTCTTCCGGCGGGGTCCAGGCATAGGGCTCGTTGAGGATGTCGGAGCCGGTCATGTGGCGGATGATGGAGGTCTCGTCGAACTCGCCGGTCGCGCCCTCTGCGACCTTGGCGCCGTTGCGGATGACGGTGATGCGTTCGCTGATTTCCAGCATCTCGCGAATCTTGTGGGAGACGAACAGAATGGCGATGCCGCGGCTCTGGATGTCGCGGACGATGCGGAACAGCGTCTCGACCTCCTTGCGCGTCAGGGCCGTCGTCGGTTCGTCCATGATGATGAGGCGCGCGTCCGACATCAGGGCGCGGGCGATGGCGACCAACTGCTTGCCGGCGGTCGGCAGGTTGCCGACTTCGGCGTTCAGATCCAGGTCGACGCCCAGGCGCTCCACCGCCTCGCGCGCGATGGCCCGGGTTTCCCGCCAGTTCATCAGCCGCCGCTTCTGGCGGAGATGGACGTTCATGGCTAGGTTCTCGGCCACGGTCAGGTTCCCGAACAGGGAGAAATCCTGATAGATCACCTGCACGCCCTCGGCGATGGCCGTGATGGGCGACAGCTTGGAGAAGCTCTTTCCGTTGATGGAGATGGCGCCGCCGTCAGGCTGATAGACGCCCGAGATGACCTTGATGACCGTGCTCTTGCCCGATCCGTTCTCTCCGGCCAGACAGTGGATCTCGCCGGGACGGATGGTCAGGGAAATGTCGTCAAGGGCGACAACGCCGGAGAATTCTTTCCGGATGTTCCGCAGGTCTATGAGTGCGTCCGACATGACCAGCCCCGCCGCTTGAGGTTCTTGTGTCTTGATTGGCGGCGACGGGGGGTGCCGTCGGGCGGCACCCCACGCCCCGTGTACAGGACTAGAAGTTGTACTTGTCCATGTTGTCCTTGGTCACGCCGACCCAGCCCTGACCGTACAGCAGGTTGCCGCCGGCGCCTTCCGGCGTGGTCAGGTTGGTGTAGCCCGGCAGGCCCAGGTCGAGACCGGCCTTGATCTCGGCGCCCTTACCGTCCAGGGCCTTGACGGCCAGGATGTTCATGGCGTAGCCCGCGACAGCCGGATCCCAGAACTGGATGTACTGGATGTCGCCGTTGGCCAGATATTCACCGGCCACGGACACCAAGCCGGTGCCGGAGAAGAACAGCTTGTCCTGAAGGCCGCGTTCGGCGATCAGGCGACCGGCGCCCGCCGAGGTCGGCATCGGGCCGCCGACGATGCCCTTGAGGTCCGGATAGGTGGTCAGGACTTCCTTGAGCTTGTTGTAGTCGGTGTTGGCGTCGTCATAGGTCTCCAGGCGATTGGTGACCAATTCCATCTCCGGGAAGTGTTCCTTCTGGTAGGCGATGGCGCCGTCGATCCATTCGTTCTGGGACTTCGAGGTCAGGCTGCCGACGGTGGCGGCGTACTTGCCCTTGCCGTCCATGTAGCCGCCCAGCACTTCCATCAGCTTGGCGCCGTAGGCCAGGTTGTCGAAGGCTTCCAGGACGTAGTCGGCGTTCTGGATGTTGGAGGCCTCATGGGCGATGACGACGATGCCGCGGTCGCGGGCCTTCTTCAACACCGGCTCGACGGCCTCGACGGAGAAGGGAACGATGCAGATGGCGTCGACGCCCTGGGCGATCAGGTTTTCGACCAACTGCACCTGGGCCGCGGCGTCGGCCTGGCTGGGACCGACCATCCAGGTGTCATGGCCGGTGTCGGCGCCGAACTGCTTCACGCCGTCGCGCATGCGGTCGAACCAGGCGATGCCGTCGACCTTCACCACGGTGGCGATGGAGTACGCTTTCCCGGTCGCCTGGGACGTGACCGTCTTGATGTTGTCCGGCGTCGGAACGGCTTCTTCCGCGAAGGCGGGGCTGGCCGTCAGGACGCCCGCGACGAACAAAGACGTCAGTAGCTTTTTCATGGTGGCACTCCTTGGTGTGCGTTTCCCTAGGGTAGCATCCGCGGTAACACGGCCCCGGTGTCTTCGCTTTTTGTTGGCCGGGGGCTCGGCGATCATGGATGTCGGAGACCGGCGGAGCCGTCAGCCCCCGACAATGGCGACACCGGCGCTGCACCCGATGCGCGAGGCGCCCGCCTCGATCATCCGCAGCGCCGCTTCCCGCGTCCGGATGCCTCCGGACGCCTTGACGCCCATGGTGTCGCCGACGGTGCGGCGCATCAGGGCAACATCCTCGACAGTAGCGCCTCCGCTGGAGAAGCCTGTCGAAGTTTTGACGAAATCCGCGCCCGCATCCTGGCTGAGGCGGCAGGCCGTCACCTTCTCGTCGTCGGTCAGCAGGCACGCCTCGATGATGACCTTGAGCAGGGCCGTCCCGCACGCCGCCTTGACGCCGGCGATGTCCGCCTTGACGGCGGCCAGGTCGCCGGCCTTCAGCAGGCCGACCGGGATGACCATGTCCACCTCCGTCGCTCCCTGGGACACGACCCAGGCGGCTTCGGCGGCCTTGACGTCCGTCGGCACGGCGCCCAGCGGAAAGCCGATGACGGCGCACGGTTCCACACCGCTCCCGGCCAGTCGGCGGGCCACCTCGGGCAGGTACAGCGGATTGACGCAGACAGCCTTGAAGTGGTGAGCCGCGGCCTCGTCGCACAGGGTGGCGATCTGGGCCGGAGTGGCATCGGGCTTGAGCAGGGTATGGTCGATGTAAGCGGCCAGTGACGCGCCCGTCAGTGTGGAACTGGAACTTGCCATTGCGTTTCTCCGGGCACCGCCCCCAAGCTGGGGCATTCGACGATGTTAACATCCTAACATTTTATGGTAGGATCGTTCCATAGCAAGTTGGCGCGCGTCAACGCGAAAATGGCGGAAAAGGGTTTGTGCGGCGCGGCAAGTGATCGCCCCGCCGTGAAAGCCCCGGTGGCAAAGGTTCCTTTAGAAAACTCATATGCCTCGTCTTGCATGTTGCTGCGTCGCAGCAATAGTATCCGTGGGTGGACCGGCGTTGGGGGATTCGACCATGTCACGAAAAAGACAGGAACGACTCGAGCGATTGAGGGACGCCTTGGCGGCCCGCGACGTCCTGCGTCTCAAGGAGGCGGCGCAATTGCTCGAGGTGTCGGAGATGACGGTGCGCCGCGACATCGCCGCCTGCGACGGCTGCCTGACCTATCTGGGCGGCTATATCGTGGCCCCGCCGGACCCCAACGCCGGGCGGGGCTATATCTTCGATCGCGAGCGGGAAAGCCATACGGATCGCAAGAAGGCGGCCTGCCGGGCGGCGGTGTCGCTGATCGAGCCGATGGAGACCATCTTCCTGGACTGCGGCACCACCATTCCCCACCTCGCCGCCGTACTTCCGGCGGACTACCGCCTGACAGTGATCTGCTACGCCATCAACGTGGCCGAGATCGTCTGTCGCAGGCCGGGCCTGCGCGTGATCCTGCTGGGCGGACAGTTCCACCCGTCCTCGGCCTCCTTCTCCAGCAACGAGGCGCTGACGCTTCTGGACAGCCTGCGCATCAACAAGGCGTTCATTTCCGCCGGTGGAGTCCATCGCACGCGTGGGGTGAGCTGTTCCAATTTCCATGAGGTGGCGATCAAGCAGACCGCCATGGCCAACGCCCTGTCCAAGGTCCTGGTCGCCGATTCCTCGAAGTTCGACGCCGTGAAACCGGTCTATTTCGCGCCCCTGGAAGCCTTCGACACGGTGGCCGTCGATGTTGGTCCCGACAGTCCCATCGCGACGATGGTGTCGGGCGCCGGGGGGCGCATGGTTTCGGGCAAGGCGGTCTGACCCCGTCGCGCCCCGGCGGAGACGCGCGGCGCGGCGGGCTTGGACGGTCCGGCGCTCAGGCGGCGGCGATGGTGACGCGGTCGCGACCGGCGGTCTTGGCCGCGTAGAGGGCGGCGTCGGCGCGCGACAGAAGGGATGTCAGGTCCTCTTCCGGCTGGGCCTGGGCGACACCGATGCTGATGGTGCACGAAATCGGCACGCCGGAGGCCGTCGCCAGAGGCGCCGACGCCATGGTCGTTCGGATGCGTTCGGCCACCATACGGGCCCCCGCCTCGTCGGTGTGGGGCATGACGCAGGCGAATTCCTCGCCGCCCATGCGGGCCAGCAGGTCCACCTCGCGCAGGGTGCTCAGCCACAGCCCGGCGACCCGCCGCAGCACCTGATCGCCGCTGGCGTGGCCGAAGGTATCGTTGATCTGCTTGAAATGGTCGATGTCGCCCACCAGGACGCTGACCGGGGTGCCGTAGCGATGGCCCAGGCGCAGCAGGTCGCCGCCCTGGTCGGCCAGTCCCCGCCGGTTGAAGACGCCGGTCAGGGAATCGGTGATGGCCTTCAGCTTCAATTCGTCGGTCTGCTCGCCGACCATGTTGACCAGGGCCTCGATGGTGCGCGCCATGTCGGTCAGTTCGTCGTCCGGGCCGTCGGTGGCGAGCGTCGGGCGTCCGCCGCGTCGCCAGTCCTGCAAGGCGTCCAGCAGCGCCCGCAGGCGATCGAGCAGGTGGCGGCGCAGGCCGACGTAGAGGGCGCCCAGGACGGCCAGCGTCAGGACGCAGGCGCCGACCATGACGACCAGCAGCAGGCGCAATTCCTCGCGATGTCGCTCCTGGGCGGCGGAGAGGCGGTCGTTGGCCTCGGCCACCAGACCGGCGAGCAGGGTCTCCGCTTCCGAGGCGACGGTTTCCTGATGGCGCAGCAGGCGGGCTTGACGGCGCCGCAGATCGACCATGGACGCCTCGTCGGCCCCGGCCCGGCGCAGGGTCGCCATTTCCTGGTGCAGGGCGTCGAGTCGGAGCGCGCTGTTGACCAGCGACTGATGGGCCGTATTGAGATGCGTCAGGTCTTCCTGGGGCAGGCCCAGGTCTTCGAGGCGCTTGATGTCGGCGCTGATCATGCGGTCGCGGCTGGCGATGCGGTCGGCCAGGGTCGACAGTTCGGCGGGGGTGAAGACCGTCACCTGACGGGCCGACAGGGCCGACAAGGCCGCGGTGTTGGTGGATAGGCGGGCCGCCGTCTCGTGCAACGGCAGATCCTGCGAGGCGAAGACGCGTTCGCCCAGGATCAGGCCGCTCAGCGAGGCCACGCTCAGGCCGCCGAGCAGCAAGACCACCGCCAGGACGGCCACGCCGCTATACGCCACGTATTGGAAGACGCTGCGTCTCGGGCTGCGATCAAGTCGCTCCCGGAAGTCGTCGCCCATTGCATCCAGCCTCATGAATCCCCTACCGTCGACTGTGAGGGTGGAACGCAGGGGATGCAATGATGTTCTTCATTCGATGGCCGATGGCTCTAATGGTGGTCGCGACGCTTCTGCCGCTCGCCGCGAAAGGGGCGGACTCGGTCCTGGAGCGGGTCCGCGAACGTGGCGAGGTGGTGTGCGGCGTCGACCAGACGCCGGGCTTCAGCCGCTCCGACGACACGGGCCGGGCGATCGGCTTCGACGTCGATTTCTGCCGCGCGGTGGCGGCGGCCGTCCTGGGGGATCCCGGCGCCATCGCCACGGCCCGCGTCTCGACGGCCTACAAGTTCAACGCCGTCAAGGCGGGCGACATCGACATCGCCTTCGGCATGACCACCTGGACCTATACGCGGGAGGCGGAACTGGGCACCGCCTTCCCGGTGGTGCTGTTCTACGACGGCCAGGGCTTCCTGACCTGGGCCGACAGCGGCATCGAAAGCATCGACGACCTGGGGAGCGCGACGATCTGCGTCCAGACCGGCACCACGTCGGAGGCGAACCTGCGCGATTTCCTGGCGCGCTTCCCGACCGCCAAGATCATGCCGACGGTGTCCAGCGAAGAGAAGTTCACCGCCTTCGCCCAGCGGCGCTGCCCCGTGGTGACGGGGGACCGCAGCGAATTGGCCGCCCAGAGGTCGCGGCGCACGACCGAGGCGGACTCCTGGAAGCTCTTGCCCGGCACCATTTCGCGCGAGCCTTTGGGGCCGGTCGTCGTGCCCGACGACCCGCGATGGCGGGCGATCGTGCGGTGGGCGCTCCTGGTGCCGATGATCGCCGAGGCGCGCGGTCTGTCGCGGGCCGCCCTGGCCACCGCCGGGGAAGCGACCGACCAGGAGATGGCCCGCCTGCTCGGCCAGGACCCGGAGTTCGGCCAGGGGCTGGGGCTGGACCCCGCCTGGGCGCGCCGCGTCCTGGAGGCGGTCGGCTCCTACGGCGACATCTTCGACCGCAATCTGACGCCGCTCGGCTTCGACCGCGGGGAAAACGCCTTGTGGCGCGACGGCGGCCTGATTTACGCGCCACCGCTGCGCTAGGGCAAATCCCGAGCGGACGGACTCGTCCGCGACGACGTATTTGCTTATGAAACAGAATCTTAGAGCACACGTAGTGACCGAGAGGGAACGAAAGACGCGCTAGGGCGCCATCGCCGCGCAAAGGCGACCGCCGGGGTGGGGCGTCGGCCCTCAGCCGAGGATGCTCCACCCCATGCGCAGGGCGGTCAGGAACAGGAACAGGGCGAAGGCCTTGCGCAGCAGGGGCGGCGATAGGGTATGCGCCAGCCGGGCGCCGACCGGGGCCATCAGCATGGTCGCCGGGACGATCAGCGCGAAGCCGATCAGGTTGGCGTAGCCCAGGCTGCCCGGCGGGCGGTTGGGGACGTCCAGGCCAGCGGCGATGAAGCCGATGGCGCCGGGCAGGCCGATCACCAGGCCCAGGGCGGCGGCGGTGCCGACGGCACGGCGGATGGGCACGGCGAAGGCGCTCAGGATAGGCACGCTCAAGGTGCCGCCGCCGATCCCCATGACCACCGAGAAGCCGCCGATGACCAGCCCCAGGGCGTGCCGCACCACGCCGCCCGGCAGCGCCGGGGCCAGTACCATGCCCTCCTTGCGGAAGGCCATGTTGGCGGCCACCAACAGGGCGACGGCGGCGAAGACGGCGGTCAGGGTGTCGCCCCCGGCGCGGGCGCCCAGCCAACCGCCCAGCCCGACCCCCACCAGGACCCCGGGAATGAGGCTCTTCAGCAAGGCGGCGTCCAGGCTTCCCCGGCGATGGTGGGCGCGGGCGGAAACGATGGAGGTCGGGATGATGGTGGCCAGCGACGTGCCGACGGCCACATGCATGCGCACGGCCTCGTCGATTCCCAGAAGGGGGAACAGGTTGAACAGCACCGGCACGATGACGATGCCGCCGCCGACCCCCAGAAGCCCGGCCAGGACACCGGCCGCGGCGCCGGTCGCCAGCAGGGCGGCGGCGAAGGCGGCGAGAAAGGCGGGATCGGCGTCGGACAGGAAGGACAGGGCGTCCATGGGCGGCTCCGGAGGGGCGATGCGGGTGCGCGAAGCCTAGAGCAAATCCCGAGCGGGCGGAATCGCCCGCGACGACGTATTTGCGTCAGCGATGAATCCCGAGCGGGCGGAATCGCCCGCGGTGACGAATTCGTGTCGGCGATTCATCTCGAGCGGGTCGTCCCGGCGCGGCGCCGACGGAAAACCGCCTCGGAAACGCCAAGGCCGCCCGGTCCGGCGGGGAGCGGGCGGCCCTTGGCATGGGCGACGTGTCGGAGCGACCGACGGCGCGCCCTACTTGCTGCTCATGTAGCCCTTCAGCCAGTTCAGCATGGTGTCGGCGTCGGACACCTCGAAGGGGTCGGTCGGGCAGTTGTCCTCGTAGCCCGGCTCGATGAACTGCTTCACCACCTCGCCGTCGTCGACGAACATGGAGTAGCGCCAGGAGCGCATGCCGAAGCCCAGGTTCGACTTGTCGACCAGCATGCCCATCTTGCGGGTGAACTCGCCGTTGCCGTCGGGCAGCAGGAAGACGTTCTTGGCGCCCTGGCTCTTGCCCCACTGGAACATGACGAAGGCGTCGTTGACCGACAGGCAGACCACGGCGTCGACGCCGAGCGCCTGGAACTCCGGGTAGAGTTCCTCGTAGCGCGGCAGGTGGCTGGTCGAGCAGGTCGGCGTGAAGGCGCCGGGCAGCGAGAACACCACCACCTTCTTGCCCTTGAAGACGTCGTCGGTGGACAGATCCTTCCATTCGAAGGGGTTGGGGCCGCCCAGGGCCTCGTTGCGGACGCGGGTCTTGAAGACGGTCTGCGGTACGCGCATCGGTGTCGATCTCCCTCTGTTGCCGGTCGGATGCCGTGTCCCGAAGGTAGGCGGGGCCGACCATGCGTTCCAACGAATAGAATTTCACTCTATGATCGGGCCAGGCGATTACCGAAGTCCGAGGTTCCGATGATTCTACCGTCCCTGCGCCAGCTTCGCTACCTGGTGTCCCTGTCCGAGACCCTGCATTTCGGTCGCGCGGCGGAGGAATGCAACGTCACGCAGTCCACTCTGTCCGCCGGGATCGCCGAACTGGAGCGGCTTCTGGGGGCCGAACTGGTGGAGCGGTCGCGGCGCAAGGTCCTGCTGACGCCGCTGGGCCGCGAGACGGTGGCGCGGGCGCGCGACCTGCTGGCCGGGGCGGAGGATCTGGTGGAGGCCGTGAAGGCCGCTCAGGAGCCGCTGTCCGGGCCGTTGCGCATGGGGGTCATCCCGACCATCGGCCCTTATGCCCTGGCCCGCGTCCTGCCCGCCCTGCCGGGCCGCTACCCCCGCCTGTCCCTGCGTCTGCGCGAGGAGCAGACGGCGCGGGTGCTGGAGCATGTGGAGGAAGGGCGCCTGGACGTCGGCCTGATCGCCTTGCCCTACGACACCGGCGGGTTGGTGGTCGAGGAGATCGGCGACGAGCGTCTGTTCCTGGCGGTGCCCGAGGGACATCCCTTCGCCGAGATGGGGGCCGTCTCCATCGAGGCGCTGAGCAACGAGCCGATGCTGTTGCTGGAGGACGGCCACTGCCTGCGGGAGCATGCCTTGCAGGCCTGCGGCCTGTCGGGGCGGCGGCGCAACGAGGCGTTCCAGGCCACCAGCCTGCCGACCCTGCTGCAACTGGTCGCCGCCGGGCACGGGCTGACGGTGGTTCCGGCCATGGCCGTCGATTGCGAACTGCGCGCCATGCCGGGGATCGCCCTGGTCGCCTTGCGGGGGCCGAATCCCCGCCGGGGGTTGGCGCTGGTGTGGCGCGCCACGTCGGCGCGGGCGGCGGAATTCACCCTCTTCGGGGACCTGCTGCGGGACGCCCTGGCGCCGATCACGGACGGCGCCGCCTGACGGGTGCCCAATTATTAATCTTCGTGTGCCTTTTTTTTCATCGCCTGATGCCGACGGGTCCGGACGCGCGGCGGAACGGCGGTCCCGCGCGCTTGGCCTCGGGTTTGCGTAGGGAAGGGCTTCGCAACAGCTCCCCTCACGAATGACCATAAAAGAGGCATGATTAAAATGCAGGCAGGGTTGGACGTCTTCTTTCTGCTCATCGGGGCCGCCATGGTCCTGGCCATGCACGCCGGGTTCGCCTTTCTGGAGGCCGGGACCGTGCGCCGCAAGAATCAGGTCAACGCGCTGGTGAAGATCCTCGCCGATTTCGGGGTCTCGACCGTCGCCTATTTCTTCGTCGGCTACGCCGTCGCCTATGGCACCACCTTCTTCGCCAACGCCGCCGAATTGACCGGCGCCACCGGGGAGGCCTTCGCCCCCTCCGGCTACGATCTGGTGAAGTTCTTTTTCCTTTTGACCTTCGCCGCGGCCATCCCGGCCATCATTTCCGGCGGCATCGCCGAGCGCATGCGCTTCACGCCTCAGATCCTGGCGACGGCGATCCTGGTCGGCGCGGTCTATCCCGTCTTCGAGGGCATCGTCTGGAACGGCAATCTGGGCCTTCAGGCGATGCTGGAGGTGGCCTTCGGGGCGCCGTTCCATGATTTCGCCGGATCAGTCGTGGTTCATGCCGTCGGCGGTTGGCTGGCGCTGGGCGCCGTCGTCACGCTGGGCGCCCGGCGGGGCCGCTATTCGGCGGTCGGCCGGTTGCAGGCCGTGCCGCCGTCCAACATTCCCTTCCTGGCGCTGGGGTCGTGGATTCTGTGCGTCGGCTGGTTCGGCTTCAACGTCATGAGCGCCCAGAGCGTCGAGACCGCCTCCGGGCTGGTCGCCGTCAATTCGCTCATGGCCATGGCCGGGGGGCTGCTCACCGCCCTGGCGGTCGGGCGCAACGATCCCGGCTTCGTCCACAACGGCGCCCTGGCCGGTCTGGTCGCCGTCTGCGCCGGGTCCGACGTCATGCATCCCATCGGCGCCCTGGTCACCGGCGGCGCGGCGGGCGCCCTGTTTGTCTGGGGCTTCAACAAGTGCCAGATGACCTGGAAGATCGACGACGTGCTGGGCGTCTGGCCGCTGCACGGCATGTGCGGCGCCCTGGGCGGCCTGCTGGCCGGGGTCTTCGGTCTGGAGGCGCTGGGCGGCCTGGGCGGCGTCAGCCCGCTGTCCCAGGCCGTCGGCACCCTGGCCGGAGTGGCCTTCGCCGGGATCATGGGCTTCGTCGTCTACGGCCTTCTGAAGAAGACCACCGGCACCCGCCTGTCCCCGGAAGAAGAGCATCGCGGCGCCGACCTCTCCATCCACAAGATCACCGCCTATCCGGAAGAAGAGTTGGTGCAATAGCAGGCTGGGGCGCGCGATCACGGCGGCGCGCCCCAGCCTGCCCCGGCCTGCCGGATCTCAGGCCTCGGCGCAGGGCAGGGTCAGGGTGAAGACGCTGCCGCCGACAGGGTTGTCCTCGACGGTCAGGGTGCCGCCGTGGTGCTCGGCGATGCGACGGCAGACGGCTAGGCCGATGCCGCTGCCGTCGTACTCTCCGGGCGTGTGCAGGCGCTGGAACATCTGGAAGATCCGTTCCCTTTGATCGTCGGGAATGCCGATGCCGTTGTCGGCCACGTGCAGGCGGCAGTGGCCCGCCTCGTCGCGGTCGCTCCACACCCGCAGGATCGGTCGCTGCCCCGTCGGTTGGTACTTGATGCCGTTGGCGAGCAGGTTCTGGACCAGTCGCGTCAACTGCGCCGGATCGCCCAGGATATCGGGCAAGGGCGCCTCGATGGAGATTTCGGCGCCGCTGTCGGCGATCGCCGCGCGCAGGGAGTCCATGGCGTCCTCGACCACCTCCGACAGCCGCACGGGCACGGCGGGCCGCGCCTGGGTGGAGACGCGCGACAGATCCAGCAGGTCGTGGATCATCGCCTCCATGCGCCGGGCGCCGTTGATGGCATAGGTCAGGAACTCGTGACCGCGGTTGTCCAGGTTGTTGGCGTAGCGGCGTTCGAGGAGGCCCAGGTAGCCGGCCACCATGCGCAGCGGCTCGCGCAGATCGTGGGAGGCGATATAGACGAATTCCTCCAGGTCCCGGTTGGAGCGCGCCAGGGCCGCCGTCTTGTCGTCGATTTCCGCCCGCAGATGCCGTCCGACGGCCCGGAAGGCGATCAGCAACAAAATCTCCAGGCTGATGAAGGCGGCGATGGCGTAAAGGACGTTGAAGGTGTTGGACCGCGCCAGCGCCCGCGTCGCCTCGGTCGCGTCGCGCCAGATCAGGATCGTGCCCACGGGGCCGCGCTCGGGGTGCCGCGTCCCCAGGAAGTCAACCAGCGGGAAATGGGTGACGGCGTAGGACCGATCCTGCCGGGAGACTACCCGCGTTCCCGCCGTGAAGGGGTCGGCGCCGTCCTCCTCCAGGAGCTTGAGCAGGGGCACGGCCTCGGGCGCGGTCGCCGCCTCGACCACGCAGTCGCAAGCCCCGCCGCCCGCCGGAAACAGGGCGTTGCGGTATTCGCTCCACATGGCGTCGCGCACATGCGGGGCACGGAGCAGGGCCGCCAGGGACCAGTCGTGATTGCGCGCCAGGGTGTCGAGAAGCGGCTGCATGGAGGTGCCGACTTCCAGCACGCCCAGGGGGTCCGGCGTGTCGTCCATGTCCTGGAGGGTGATGGGCACGGCGCCTCGCACACCGGCGTAGATTCGTCCGGTCTCGAAGCCGCTTTGCGGGGTCTGCTCGCGGTCGGCGGCGACGATCAGGGGACGGACGTCGTCCAGGCGGTCGCCGAACTTGCCGGGGGCGTGGACGCGCAGGAAGCTGAGCGACCCGGGACCCAGGTGGAAGTGCAGTTGCCGGGCGTCGAATCGCTCCTGCACCAGCCGCCAACTGGGCGAGACCTTGGCCATCAGGGCGGCGCGGGCCTGGGCCGCGCGGGAGCCTCCAGCGCCGCCACCCTCGGCCCTGACGGCGTCGCGGCCCTGGCGGAACAGGGCCTGGACCTCGGGATCCCCGGCGATGAAGGTGGCCAGGGACAGCATGTCGCGTGTGGTTTGGGACAGCGCCGATTGGAACACCGCCCGCGCCGAGGCGCCTTCCTGGGTCAGGCTGTCGCGGAAGGCGTCGCCGGCGAAGCGGATGTTGACCGCGACGAACACCGCGTCGATGATCGCGAAGATCAGCGTCAGCACCAGGAAAAGGCGTGCCGAACGACCGCGGGGCATGAGGCGGACTACCTTTCGGGGGACCGGGAGACCAGCAGACCATTTGTTTGCCTGCCCCCACAATCGTCCGGAGGTACTACGGTCTTAGTTTTCGACGCGGGGGTTGGGAATGTAGCCGTGGGCGTCCAGGCCCGAGAAGTAGACGTCTACGTCCGGGTGGTCGATGGGCGTGCCGCTCTCGTCGGGGACAAGGTTCTGCTCCGACACATAGGCGAAGTACGGCCCGTCCTCGTTTTCCGCCAGCAGGTGGTAGAACGGCTGGTCCTTGTCGGGGCGCACGTCCTCGGGAATGGACTCCCACCATTCGTCGGTATTGCTGAATTCGGGATCGACATCATAGATGACGCCGCGAAAGGGATGGACCCGGTGGCGGACGATCTGGCCGATATCGAACTTGGCTTGGCGCATGGTGGCGACGTTGGTCGGTTTCCTCATCCGCCCCCTATAGTCCATGCCGTCCCGGCGCCGCAAGGGGGTGTCGCGGGAAAGTGTCGCCGCCCTGGGTTCGTCCCTCCCCGGCGGGATGGCCGGGTCGGGCAGGTCGGTCAGCCGCCCTTGCGCCGCGCCGACATCCAGGCGGCGAGGCCGAACAGGCCGATCAGCCAGCCGAGGCCGCCCGCGACGTCGCGCCAGCGGGCCTCTTCCCGCCATTCCTGAAGCTCGGCCCGCAAGGGGGCGAGCTGTCGCGCCACGGCCTGCTCCACGGCGGTGGTTGACGCGGTGGCGATGGCGGGGGGCGTCTCGGTCTCCGGCGCGGCGCTGGCGCCGATGGTCCCGCTCTCGAACGCTCCGGTCGCGGTCGGCAGGGTGGCGGGCAATTCGGCGGCGCGCACCGTCCAGACGCCCTGGTGGCCGTCGATGGTCGCCGTGACGCGATGGTCGGCACGGGTCGTGGCCTGGAAGCTGAAGGCGCCGTCGGGGCCGCTGGCCAGGGTGGCGACGGTTCGCCCCTGGACCTCGACGCGCACCGGCGCGCCGACCACGCGGTCGCCGCCGGGAATATAGACGTAGCCCGATACGGTGGCCCCCGTCGCGGCGGCGAAGACCTTCAGCTTGTGGGCCAGGGCCGGACCGCCGCCGATCGTCACCCCTGCGGCGGCGGCGGCACTGGAACGCCT
>CAZFRK010000021.1:0-17438 GCA_964521375.1 uncultured Rhodobacterales bacterium | reverse complement strand
GCAGGCCGTCGATGGCCTCGGCGCAGGCGCCGACCACGGCCCGGGGGAAGGCCGCCGACTGCCAGGGCGGCGGCGGCGGCGGTTCGGGCTTCAGGACGGCCAGGCTCTGGGGCGGCGGCGGGGGGGGCGATTCCCAGAACAGTTCGGAGGCCAGCCAACCGGTGATCGACAGGGAGGCGACGCCGATGACGGCCATGGCGGCGTAAAAGGCGGCGCGCGAACGGATGGCCGCCAACCGGATAAGGCCCTTGCGCGCGGGCACCAGGTTGGCGAGGTCCTCCTCGCGCGCGCCTTCGACCGCCCACGGCGCCGGGGCGTAGATATGGTCCCAGCCGCCCAGCACCAGATCGTCGGAAAAGCGCGCCCGCGCCTCGGCCTCGGACGTGAAGAGGGTGTCGCTGTCGGGGTGGATGGCGTCCTTGTCGACGCGCAGGTAGTAGAATCCTTCCTCGACCGCGAACAATCCGATCCAGGAGCCGGAGATGCGGTCGGCCAGGCAGGCCGCCAGGGCTGGCATGCCCGCCTTGTGGTCCTGTTCGGTCCAGCCCAGGCCCATCTGAAGGGGCTGCTGGCGGCGGACGCAGAACAGGTCGGCCTTGATGCCTTCCTGCGGCGCCAGGGCCTTGGCCTCGCTCCGTGCCGCCGACACGGTCGGCACCGCCTGCCAGAACAGGCCCGTGGCGAAGGTCCGACCGTCGATCTTGACGATTGCCGACATGGAGACCTCAATCCCCCGCCGTCATGATCCGGGGGGAGATCATGATCACGATGATGTCCTTTCCGGCGCTCTCGCTGTAGTTGCCGCCCAGGACCATGCCGATGCCGGGGGTGCCGTTGGTGCCGAGCTGGTCTTCCGCCTTCTGGTATCCGGCCAGCACCAGGGTGTCGCCGCTGCGCATGACCACCTGCTGGATGAAGGAGCGGACGTCCAGGTCGGGCAGTTGGATGGAATTGCCGCCGGAGGCGAACTCATCCAGGGCCCGCATCTCGGACAGGCCGATGCCGAATTGCAGCATCAGGCGCTCGCGCGACAGGATGCGCGGCAGCAGGTGCATGGTGAAGCCGGTGGTCAGCATCCCGGCTTCCAGTTCGGTCGTCACCGTATCGCCGGAGAGCGTGGTCGAAATCCCGGCCAGATAGCCCTTCTGGCGGGCGACGTTCACCGGCACCATGCGGTTGTTCAGGGTGGTGACCGCCGCCTCGGTCAGGATGGAAACGTCGCCGTTGGCTTCCAGCGCCTGGATGACCTCCCGCTCGCCGTTCAGGGCGCCGCTCTTCTCGTCGCGCAGCAACAGGGACAAGGTGCCCGCGCCGTCGACCACCGACAGCGTGGGCGAGGCGCCCGACAGGGCGATCTTGTCGTTGATCTCCGACAGGACGCTCTGGATGCTGAAGCCGAAGTCCTTGTCGCGGGAACGGCTGACCTGAAGGATCTTGACGGTCACGGCCACTTGGCGGGTCAGCAGCGTGTTGGCCTGGTCGACATAGGTCGCCACCCGGTCCACCGCCTCGGGCGGGGCGACCACCGTCAGGATGCCGGAGGTCGGAGCCAGCGACACGTTGCCGCTGTCGCCGATCATCATCTTGATGGTGTCGCGGACCTCGTCCCACACCTGAAGCTGAAGTTCGTTCTTGGCTTCCTGGGTCATCGCCACGCCGGCGGGCGCCGAGGTGCTGGAACCGCCCGTCGTCGCGGTGTCGGAGCCCGACGCCGCGCCGCTGGCGTTGACCCCGGCGCTTAGCGTCGTGGCCGTGGGCAGGGCGGCCAGGGTGAAGGTGCGCGTTTCGTAGCGGAACAGCTTCACCACCGAGTCGCTGTATTCCCAGTGGATGCCGAAGTAGGAGCCGACCGCCTCCAGAAGGCCCGAGAGGGGGCCGTCCCACCGCACCGGCATGCGCAGGACGTCGTCCTCGTCCTCGCTCGAGGCGGAGTCGTCGTCCAGCTTGGGTCCCTCTTCGGCGACCTCCACCGGCAGGCCCGTCTGGGCGGCGATCTCGGTGGCGATCTCCCGTAGTTCCAGGGGGACGCCACCGGTGTTGATGACCACCGACCCGGCCCGTCCCTTGTGGGAATAGCCTTCCACGTGGTCGGGCAGGGGATTGCCGTGGCGGGACCGGATGCCCGTGTCGCCCAGCCAGACGCCGTCAAAGACCGTGACCGGGTTGTAGGCGATCTTATCCTTGGGAGCCTTGGCCTCGCCCAAGGCCACCGTCGCTTCTTGACGCGACAGGTCTATGGCTTCCTGGACCTCCTTTCCGCATCCGCTGACCGCCAAGGTGGCGGCGAGGGCGCACAACGTCAGTCCCTTCGGCAATCGTCCCCTGATCGACATACCTGTGTCCTTGTCGAGAAATTTTGTCGAACTTGCGGCGAGGTTAGCCGAGGAGGGGGCGGCTTGGAACTACGGAAGCGTAGCCATTGAGCCGCGGAATCAAAATTTAACCCAAGTGAAACAATGTGCCGTGTGGTGAAATTGACGAAATTTGGATAAGGTTGCTCATCTTTTCGCGACAAGGAGAACGCCGTCCATGCCCTGCCATCGCACCGGCGCCGCCGCCTTCGGGTTGGCCGTGGGTCTTATCGTGCTCGGAGCGCCGGTCCAGGCGGCGGATGATGTCTCCGGCGCCCGCGCTCAGCCCTATTTCGGCGATATCGACGAGGACGCGCCTCTGGTCATTCGTCCCGACCCGGTCGTGACGGCGGCGCCTCGGGCCTATAAGGCGCCCGCCGCGCCTCTGGCGTCTTCCCCGCCCTTGGCGACGTCCCGCGTCCTGCCGGTCGAGGTGCTGAGCGATGTCGAGGCGCCGGCCTCGGCGCCGCCGACCCGCGTCGCGCCGCCGCCTCCCGCCGAGGCTCGACCCGCCCTGCCCAAGTTGCTGATTCCTCAGGCGGCGCCGGGGAAGGCCGAGGCGCCGACGGTGCGCCGGGCCGCCTATGCTCCGGTCGCCACGGCTTGGGCGCCGGCCCCCATCCAGCCCGTGGAACTGGCCGTGACCTTTAAAAAGGGGGTGTCCAAGCCGTCGAAGGCCGATCTCGCTTGGCTGTCGCGCCTGACCGACAACCCGGCCTGCGGCGGCGGCATCGAAATTCGCGCTCCCTTGGCGCGCGGCGCGACCCACGAAGACCGTCTGGCCCGCATCCTGTCGCCGCTTCTGGTCGCCGGTGTTCCGTCGGAGAGCATCGAGGTGAAGGCGGACCCCCAGGCGAGCGGCGCCTACACCGTGCGGTGCCTGGTCTCCCGCTAGGCCCCTAGCCGCCGAGGGCGGCGAGCAGGGCCGCCAGGGTCCCCATCAGGTCGAGTGTGGCCAAGGGAAGGCGGGGTGTCGCCGTCCAGGGATTTGGCGACGCCAGGGTGGCCAGGGCGAGCAACCAAGCGGATGCCGCCAGATACGGCCCGAAGGGTTGTGGTTCATTGGTTCGCCGCGCCGAAAGCCGCCCGATCGCGGCCGCGCAGGCGCCGATCACCAGGCAGGCGACGGCGCCGGGCGCACCCAGCCAGATGGCGATGGCGGCCAGGAAGACGACGTCGCCGAATCCGAAGGCGTCCGCCGAACGCCGGGACAGGACGGCGTGGAGCGCGCCGCAGACGAGCGCCGCGGCAAGGCCGTTCAAGGCGGTTTCGGCGAGGAAGAGGGGAGACCGCGCGGCGGCGAGCAACAGGCCCACCCCGGCCAGCGGCGCGCTGACCAGGAAGGGCAGCACCAGATAGAGGTAGTCGGCGAAGGCCGCCGCCAGGAGCAGTCCGGCGAAGGCGGTCACGGTCAGGGTGGTCTCTCCCGGCCCCAGGAGCAGAAGGTTGATCGCGGCGACCATCGCTCCGGCCAGGACCGCGGCGACGTGGGTCGGGATCGCCAGCCGATCCTCCGGCGGCGGTGGGGTGAGATGGAAAAATGTTGTCCAATGCGCGTCCAGGGCTTGCGGCAGGCGTTCGCCGAGACGGGCGCTAAGAAGGCCGAACAGGCCTCCGGCGAGGAGGATGAGCCATATCCAGAGCATCCTATATTTTCGTCTATTTTCGTCTATCTTGCCAGTCCCCATTTTGCTATCGTGCGGTAGCTTTGACCTGGAGGTTCGCCATGCCCGCCCTTCGTCCCCGCGTCGTTCTCGCCGTTCTGTCCGTGCTGTCTTGCTCCGCTCCCGCCCTGGCCGTGCCGGTCGAGGAGGCCGCGCCCGCGGAGACGCCGACCCTCCTTTCGGTCGAGGTGGCTCGACCGACCGAGACCGAGGCCGTGCAGTGGCTGGCTCCGGCCGGGCGGACCTTGCAGGACGTGCTGCGGCAGTGGTCGGTGGCCGAGGGCTGGCATCTGGTCTGGAAGACGGATCTGAGCTACCCGCTGGCCGCCGGGGCGCGCTTCGAAGGCACCTACGTCGAGGCGGTGCGGTCGCTGCTGGCGGCCTTCGAGGGGGCCGCTCCGGCGCCTCGGGCCGCGCTCTACAAGGGCAACCGCGTGATCGTCGTTTCCTCCTACACGCAGGAAAACTGACGGAGCGATCGGATCTATTCAGGGGGACGGTGACGATCATGAGGCTTTTGGTGGCCGCGAGGCCTGACGACTATATCGACTGGACGCAGCAGCTCGAGGACCTGGCCTCCGTCTCGGTCGAGGTGGTCGAGAACGGAACCGACGCCCTGGCGCGGTTCGAGGAAACGCCCCCGGACGTGTTGCTCGCCGGGCCGGGGTTGGCCGACATGGCGCCCATCGACCTGCTTCTCGGCGCCCGAGAGGTGGCGCCCCGGCTGGCGACGATCCTGATCCTGCCGCCGGAGGAAAAGGATCTCGCCATGAGCGCCTATTTCCACGGCATCGACCTGCAGCTGACGGAGCCGGTCGAGACCATGGAGATCGTCGCCGCCGTCTCCGTGCTGCATCGCCTGAGCGTCGAACGCGAGTCGGCGGCACAAGCCACGCAGGCCCTGACCGAAATCGCCACCCGCTTCGCGCGGGCCGCCGAATACTATGACGCCGGAAGCTGGTCCCACCTGGAGCGCGTGGGCGCCTACGCCTCGGCCATCGCCCGCGGCCTGGACCTGCCCGAACAGACGTGCGCGCTGCTCGCCACGGCGACGCTGCTGCACGATGTCGGCAAGGTCGGCGTACCCGACAGCCTGTTGATGCGTCCGGGGAGCCTGTCCAAGCGGGAGTTCAAGCTGGTCAAGGAGCATGCGCGCCTGGGGCACGACCTGCTGACCGGCGGCGGCACGCCCCTGACCGAGCTGGCGGCGGAAATCGCCCATGCCCACCACGAACGGTTCGACGGCACCGGCTATCCCGAGAAGCTGGCCGGGGAGCATATCCCCATCTCGGCCCGCATCACCGGCCTGGCCGACGTCTTCGACATCCTGACGTCGGAACGTCCCTACAAGCCCGCTTGGCCGCTGGAGGCGGCGCGCGCCTATATCGAGGAAAACGCCGGGACCCAGTTCTGCCCGCGCTGCGTGGCCGCCTTCCTGCGGGTATGGCCCGAGATGGTGGAAATTTATGAACGCTTCCCTTGCGTACCGCCTGGATGGGGGTACAAGGAAGGCCTGGACTGAGTACCGGACCGTTTGATAATAGCTGTTTTCCGCTCCTCCCCCCCCCCTCTCCGCGTGGCTCGTCGTCGATGAACAAGGCCGCTGATGCGCCGCAGGTATTCGTGCCCAGACCCGGTGTCCGCATCGTGTCGACGAGCCGCAAGAGCCTGGTCTACGAGGACGACGGTCGCGCCGTGGTCATCGCCTGCGAGCCTGGGCATGACGCGGAGCGGCAGGAAGACGGCCTGATCATTTTCACCTCTTGTTGCCAGCAGTGGCGTGACGGTTCCCCGCTGGGGGCGACCGACAAGGAACGGATTCTCGGAGACCTGCGGCAGTCGTTGGAAGCGTTTGGTATGTGGCTCGATGTCGTCTGAGCGGACCAACCTGCGACGCTCCCTGCGGGAGCGGGCGAGACAGTATGTCGCGGCCATGCGTGTCGCGAAGGGTCTGCCCGCCGACACGCCCAAGGATCGCCTGCTGATCACCAGCCTGGGGACCGACGTCCCGGCGGTCGGGCCGGTGTCCTCCACCGGCGCGGGAGGAGATCGCGGGCTGGTCCGGGTCGAGGATACGGCCTGCGGGAAAGCCCTGACGGAGATGAATCTCTACGGGGAGAACAGCGCCCTGACCCGCCCGCTGGCCGACCGAGTCTGGCGCGAGGTGCACCGCCGGGTCAGCGAGCAGGCCCGGGGCGATGTCACCGTCCTGGCCTCCGGCGCCCATCCGCGAAGCGACTTCGCCCGCGTGGAACTGCCCGCGCTCCTCGCCAACCCCGAGGTGTCGACCATCAACGGCGGCGACAAGGCCGCCGCCAAGGCGCTGGTCCGGGACGAGGGCGGCAAGCCGGGGGACGGCGGCGGTCGCGGCGGCGGCGAGTCCGCCTTCATCGGGCGCATGCCGAGAAACCGCCAGACCCAGAGATAGCCGCGGCGGCGCGAGCGGGTCGCCCCGCCCCGCCCCGCCGCGAGGCCTGTTTCGTCCCGCCTCAGTCGGCGCCGGCGACGGGCACCAGATGGCTGACCAGCCCCTGGTCATGCCGCCACAGGTGCAGGGCGTACTGGCCTGGCTCGGCGGTCAGGCGATAGGGCTTCCCCGGTCGCGGGTCGAAGGCGATCTGGTGCGACGGCGACGGGGCGACCCGCACCGGGACGCCGCCCAACATCCCCTGAACCGGGCGATGCAGGTGCCCGCACAGGATGGCCTGGACGCCGCCGTGACGGCGGACGATCTCGGCCAGGGCCCGCCGTCCCTCCAGCAATCCCATGGAATCCATGTGCCACAGGCCGCTGTCCAGCGGCGGATGGTGTTGGAACAGAAGGACCGGGCGATCCTTCAGGGCCGTCAGGGTGTCGCCCAGCCAAGCTAGGCGCTCCGCGCAAAGGGCGCCGTGCGGCTGGCCCGGAACGGTGGTGTCCAGGCCGACCAGGGCCAGCGGGAAGCCGTCGTCCACCAGGCAGAGGGGCGCGTCCTTCGCGCCCGCGGTTCCCAGGCCCACCATGTCGGGAAGGGCCGCCCGCAGAGGCGCCCGCGCGTCATGATTGCCCGGAACGGCGCGCACCGGAATGGACAGGGGGCGCAGGAGGCCGCCCAGGGCCTCGTATTCCTCGATCGTCGCCTGTTCGCCGAGGTCTCCGGTGAACAGGATTACGTCGGGTCGCACCGGCTGGGTGGCTAGGGACTCGACCGCGCGGGCCATGGCCCGGGCCGTGTCGAAACGTCCGTCCAGCAGGCGACCGCCGGTCTGGACGTGGGTGTCGCTGATCTGCGCGATGAGCATGGGGCGCGTCTCTCCGTGCGGGGAAGGGTCGTGGCGGTGATGGGCTAGGGCGGCGGTGGGATGTGGAGGAATGTGGGAAATGCTGTGGGTTTATGCTCCCGACAGGCGAAAATCGACCGAGAATTGGATGGTGACACGCAATCTTCGTGGTCCTGTCATAATTTTGTCGTGGGAAATGTGGGATTGTCTGCGGGATTTCATCGGAACCGTCATCGTTTCCCACGCTCGGGACGGTGACGTCCCCAAGCGGCCTCCGGGGAGGAGGCGCCGAGGGGAACCGGGCTCTCGCTCACGGCGTGGACATGGCCGGGGCAGGGTGCTTGGGGGCCGGTGCGGGCAAACGGGGGGTTAATCCCACGCGCAAATGGAGATGCCAGACATGAAGTCCTCGAAGTTCACTCTGTCCCGACGTCAGTTCCTGGCCGCCGGCGCGGCCGTTCCCTTCGCCGGTGCCCTGTCCGGCGTCATCCGCCCGGCCATGGCCGCGGGCGGCGCCACCAAGCTTCAGTTCATGTACCCGGTCGGCGTGTCCGGCGACATCAACAAGATCATTTCCGGCATGATCGCCGACTTCAACGCCTCCCACCCGGAGATCGAGGTCGAGGCCGTCTACGCGGGCAGCTACGACAACACCGAACAGAAGGTCATCACCAGCCTGGGCGTCGGCGAGCCGCCCGCCCTGTGGCTGCCGATCAACTCGGCCCTGCAGACCTTCCTGGGCATGGACGCGCTGGAAGACGTCACCGAACTGGCCAAGGCCGACGACATCTACCAGGACTTCCTGCCGGGCTTCCTGAACACCTGCGTTTCCGACGACCGCCTGTACGGCCTGCCGTACCAGCCCTCGACCCCGGTCCTCTACTACAACAAGGACGCCTTCAAGGCCGCCGGGATCGCCAAGGCGCCGGACACCTGGGACGAACTGCTCGACGTCGCCAAGGCGCTGACCGTTCGCGAAGGTGGTGAGCTGAAGCGCTGGGGCCTGACCATCGGCGGCGGCTGGCACGACTGGATGTTCGAATGCTACTGCCGCCAGAACGAGCTGGTGCCCTGGCGGAAGGACAAGGTCCTGTTCGACCAGCCGGAAGCCATCGACGCCCTGGAATTCTGGGTCAAGATGGTGCAGGCGGGCGTCATGCCGGCGGCCTCCACCTGGCAGGGCTCGGCCAACGACTTCATGGCCGGTCAGACCGCCATGCTCTACCATTCCACCGGTTCTCTGACCAACCTGCGCACCTCCTCGCCCTTCGAGGTCGGCGTCGCCTTCATGCCGAAGAACAAGACCTACGGCGCGTGCCAAGGTGGCGGTCCGCTGATGATCGCCAAGAACCAGACGGATAAGCAGAAGGAAGCCAGCTGGACCTTCGCCCGCTGGATGACCAACACCCAGAACCAGGCGTCCTGGAGCAAGGCGACCGGCTATCTGGCCGTGCGCAAGTCGGCCTGGGAGTCCGACGAGATGCAGACCTACCTGAAGGAAGTTCCGGAAGCCAAGGTGGCCCTGGATCAGGCTGCTTTCGCCGGTGCCTTCCTGCAGGTTCCGGGCTACCACCGCGTCCGCGAATACCTGAAGAGCGCGCTCGACCGCACGCTTGCCGGTGAAATCGCCCCCGACAAGGCGCTGATCGAAGCCAACACCAACTCCAACCGCGAAATCCAGCGTCTGCTGCGCCGCCAGGCGGGCTAACGTCGGCTTTCGACCTTGGGCGCGGGCCGATTGGGGTTCGCGCCCAAGTCTTTTTGACCTGGTTCCCTTCCGGGAGAGTCCCTTATGTCGCACAGCTTCACCGCGGCCCGGCGCCGGGACGTGTTGCTGGCCTACGCGCTGCTGCTTCCGTCGATGGTCTTTCTGGCCGTCTTCACCTATTGGCCCATCCTGCGGTCGGTCTGGTTCAGCCTGCATGACGTGATGCTGGGCGACCCCCGGATCATCTGGATGGGGCTGGACAACTACCTGCGTCTGCTCGACGACGAGTTGTTCTGGAAGGTGCTGGGCAACACGGCCTTCTACACCCTGACGACCATTCCGCTCTCCATTACCGTCGCCCTGTTGCTGGCGATCGCCCTGGACAGCAAGCTGCGCGGCATGTCGATCTACCGGTCAGCCTTCTTCTATCCCGTCATGATCCCGTCGGTGGCGGCGGGCATGGTGTGGGTGTTCCTCTACGCCCCCGGCTACGGCCCCATCAACGAAGCCTTGGACATGATCGGGCTGCCCCGCCTGGACTGGCTCTATGACAGCGACTGGGCGCTGCCCGCCATCATCCTGATGAGCATCTGGAAGTATTCCGGCTACTTCATGCTGATCCTTCTGGCCGCCCTGAAACTGGTGCCGTCCGACCTCTACGAGGCGGCCCGCCTGGATGGCGTCGGACCGTTCTGGCGGCTATGGAACATCACCATTCCGCTGATTTCACCGACGCTCTATTTCGTCGTCGTGATCGGCCTGCTGCACAGCTACCAGATCTTCGACTACGTCTACGTCATGACCCAGGGCGGTCCCGCCGACGCCACCAACGTCCTGACCTTCTACATCTATCAGAACGGCTTCCAGTATCAGGACATCGGCTACGCCTCGACCATCGCCAACACGTTGCTGGTCTTCGTTCTCGGCCTGATCGGGCTGGTCGCCCTGACGCTGGGGCGTCGCGTTCACTACCTGGGAGACCGCTGATGACCCCGTCGTCCGCTTCCGTCCGTCGGCGCGGCGGTCCCTTGGCCGCCCTGCGCCGGTCCTGGCCGCACTTCGGCATGCTGCCGCTG
This sequence comes from uncultured Rhodobacterales bacterium, assembly GCA_964521375.1. Taxonomy (GTDB): domain Bacteria; phylum Pseudomonadota; class Alphaproteobacteria; order Rhodospirillales; family Rhodospirillaceae; genus CAZFRK01. The sequence goes on along the minus strand of CAZFRK010000021.1, from coordinate 7,379 downwards.
GCCGCCCTGTGGCTCAGCCCGCTGGTCTGGATCCTGCTGACCTCGCTCAAGACCAAGACCGAGGTCTTCGACCCCGCCGCCGGGTTTCTGCCCGAGGTCCTGAACGTCTCCAACTATCCGGCGACCTTGGACGTGGCCCCCTTCGGCACCTACTTGGTCAATTCGGTGCTGGTCACGGGGGCCATCCTGATCTGCCAGTTGGTGACCATCACCCTGGCCGCCTATGCCTTCGCCCGCCTGACCTTCCCGCTGAAGAAGGTGCTCTTCACCTTGTTCCTTCTTCAGGTGATGTTTCCGATCTACGCGATCTTCCTGACCAACTTCATCACGCTCCGGGAATTCGGGCTGGTCAATACGCTACCCGCGATGATCGTGCCCTTCGTGGCCTCCGGCTACGGCACCTTCATGTTGCGGCAGGCCTTCCTGCAGGTGCCGTCGGAATTGTCCGACGCCGCGCGTCTGGATGGCTGCGGGCACCTCAGTATCATTTGGCACGTCTATCTGCCGCTGGTGCAGCCGACGTTGGTGGCCTTCGGCATCATTTCCGTCGTCACCCACTGGAACGATTACATGTGGCCGCTGCTGGTCACCAACTCCGACAGCGTGCGCACGCTGCCCATCGGCCTGGGTCTTCTGGCCAAATCCGACAGCGGCGCCGACTGGACCCGCCTGATGGCCGGAACGACCATCGTCGTGTCGCCGCTGTTGCTGGTGTTCCTGATCTTCCAGCGCCGGTTCGTCGACAGCTTCATGCACACCGGCGTCAAGTAAGCCCCTCCCGGAGACATCGTCATGGCTACCGTTCAGCTGCGAAACATCCACAAGTCTTACGGCGCCCGCGCCGCCGTGCGGGACGTCTCCCTGACCGTCGAGGACAAGGAATTCATGGTCCTGGTCGGCCCGTCGGGCTGTGGCAAGTCGACCACCCTGCGCATGGTCGCGGGCCTGGAGGAGATCACCGCCGGGCGGCTTCTGATCGACGGCGCCGACGTCACCGACGCGCCGCCGCAGAAGCGCGACATCGCCATGGTGTTCCAGTCCTACGCGCTCTATCCGCACATGACGGCCTATCGCAACATGGCCTTCGGCCTGCTGAAGACCACCAGCCTGTCCAAGGCCGAGATCGACGCCCGCATCCGCGAGGCCGCCGAGATCCTGCACATCACCGACCTGCTTGACCGGCGGCCCAAGGAACTGTCCGGCGGCGAGCGCCAGCGCGTCGCCATCGGTCGTGCCCTGGTCCGTCAGCCCAAGGTGTTCCTGTTCGACGAGCCGCTGTCCAACCTGGACGCCAAGCTGCGCAACCGCATGCGCGGCGAACTGAAGCGCCTGCATCGCGAACTGGGCCTGACGGTGATCTACGTCACCCACGACCAGATCGAGGCGATGACGCTGGGCACCCGCGTCGCCATGATGTCGGAGGGCCGCCTGCAACAGCTCGGCGCGCCCATGGACCTCTACCTGAACCCGGCCAACACCTTCGTCGCCACCTTCATCGGCTCGCCGGAGATGGCGCTGCTGCCCTGCGCCCTGGACAAGGACGGGCGGGTGGCGCACGCCGCCTTCTCGCGCGGGTTGGAGGTCGGCGGCGACGGACTGCCCGACAGCCTGGTCCTCGGCCTGCGCGCCGAGGAAGCCCGTCTGGCGCCGCTTGACGGCGCCATGGCGCGGGGCCGCGTCGAGCGGACCGAGCTGATCGGCGCCGAGGCCCTGGTGGAGGTGATGCTCGGCGCCGACCGCCTCACCGTGCGCGGCGCCGTCGCCGAGGCGCCGTCGCCGGGGGTCGAGGTGGGTCTTGACTTCGACCTTTCGCGTGCGAGGCTCTTCCACGGAGGGACGGGCCAAGCCATCGGCCCCAGGGACTGAACCGGGGAAACGGGACCATGGCATTGACCGCGCGGCAACAGCAGATTTTGTCGTTGCTGGAAGTCCGGGGCAAGGCGGCGATCAGCGATCTGGCCGCCCACTTCGGCGTGTCGGACGAAACCATCCGCCGCGACCTCAAGGGATTGTCCGGCGACGGCGTGGTGGAAAAGTTCCACGGCGGCGTCCGTCTGGCCCAGCCGTCCGACGAGCCGCCCTTCGAGCGACGCCTGAAGGAGGCCACCGAGGCCAAGGAACGCATCGCCGAACGGGCCGCCCGCCACATCCGCGAAGGGGCGACGGTGCTGATCGACAACAGCACGACCGCTTGTTTCCTGGCCCGCCGCCTTCTGCATCGCGAGCCGATGACGATTCTGACGATCTCCCTGGAAATCGCCCAGATCTTCGCGGCGGCGAACAGTCGTCACCGGGTCATCCTGCCGGGCGGCGAACTGCGCGCCGGCGACCGCACCCTGACCGGCCTGAACACCATCGAGTTCCTGTCCGGCTTCACGCCCAGTTATTTCGTCACCTCCGTCGTCGCCGGGTCGCCGCGCGGCCTGCACGACTTCGACATGTTCGAAGCCGAATTCAAGCGCGCCATGATCCCGCTGGCCGACCAGACCATGGTGCTGATGGACTCCAGCAAGTTCGGCAAGTCCGGGCTGGTGCAGGTCTGCGGATGGTCCGAGGTGGACGTCCTGGTGACCGACGGCGTGCCCGACAACATCGCCGCTTGCCTGGAGCACGGCCATTTGCTGCTGACCGACCAACAGGACCCTGAATGACCGACCTTGCCGCCTACGAGGCGGTGGCGCGCGCCATGCTCGACGTGGCCCGCCCCATCGCCCGCCGTTACTTCCGCTCTCCCCTGGCCGTCGAACATAAGGACGACCACAGCCCGGTGACCCTGGCCGACCGCCAGATCGAGACCGCCATGAAGCAGGTCCTGGCCCGCCGCCTGCCCGACCACGGCGTCCTGGGCGAGGAGCATGGCGCCTCGGCGCTGGACCGGCGGTTCGTCTGGGTCATCGATCCCATCGACGGCACCAAGAGCTTCATTTCCGGGGTGCCTTTGTTCGGGACCCTGATCGCCCTCCTCGACGACGGGCGCCCGGTTCTGGGCGTCATCGACATGCCGATGCTGGGGGAGACCTGGATCGGGCGCGACGGCGCGCCCACCCGCTTCGGCCACGCCGCCTGCCGGACCGGCGCTCCGGGAGGGTTGCGCGACTGCACCTTGTTCGCCACCTCGCCCGACCAGTTCCGGGGCGGCGAGGCGCGCGTGTTCGACGCCTTGGGCCGGGCGTGCGGCGACCGGCGGTTCGGCGGCGACTGCTATAGCTACGGCCTGCTGGCGTCGGGCCACGTCGACCTGATCCTGGAGGCCGGGCTGCAACCCTACGACTATCTGGCCCTGGTGCCGGTGGTGACGGGGGCGGGCGGTCGGATCACGGACTGGAGCGGCGGGCCTCTGGGGTTGGGATCGGACGGACGGGTCCTGGCCGCCGCCACCTCCGCCCTGCATGCCCAGGCGCTGCGGACCGTCCTGGCCGCCGCGGACGACGGGCGGACGGAAGCGCCCGCCGGTGCGGAGCGCCGCGCGCGCGTGGGGGCGTCCTGACGCGCCGCTAAGCCCGCGCGGTCGGGCTGGCAGGGCGGCCTTCGCGGTTACGCTCGGGCGCCGGGGGGCGACCAGCCCAGGTCCCGGGAAATCGCCTCGGCGGCCTGCGTCAGGGCGCCGCGCAGGGAGTCCTGGACGCCGTCGGCGTACATGACCGTATCCGGGCCGCTGACATTGATCGCCGCCACCACCTGGCCGACGTAGTCGCGGATGGGCGCGGCGATGGCCGTCGAATGGTCGGAATAGTCCAAGGCCCACCCGGCCCGACGGTCGCCGGAGACGCGCTCCTTCAACTCCAGCAGGGTCTGCGGCGCCGGGGTCGGGTAGCCGTCGATGCGCACCCCCTTGTAGAGGACGGTCAGGTCCTCGTCGGTCAGCGCGGTCAACAGCATGCGGCCCATGGCGATGGTGTGGCAGGGAAACCGCGAGCCGACGGGAACGTTGACCGACACCCGTTGCGGGGCCAGGGCGCGGTAGACGTAGATCGCCTCGGTACCTTCGCGGATGGCCATGTGGCTGGACATGCTGGTGTCGTCGCGCAGGCGGTTGATGTAGGGCACGGCGACCTGAAGGATCTCGCGCCCGGCCAGGAAGCTGAAGCCGCGCGACACCACCTGCGGTCCCAGTTCATAGGTGTTGCGTCCGGTCTTCCGCAGATAGTCCATCTCCGTCAGCGTATAGACGATGCGGTAGATGGAAGACGCGCTGACGCCCAGATGGGCGGCGAAATCGGCGACGGTCAATGTCCGCCGGTCGGGGGAATACAATTCCAGAAGGCGCAGCGCCTTCTGCAAGGCCGGAACGATATAGGCGGTATCCCGCTCTTTCTTTTCCAAGAACGTCTCCCAAGGGGTAGAGGCGACCGAAGGTCGAGGCAACTCCAGGTATAAAAGGGAACGGCGGTCGATACAAAGCGGGAGGCCCGAAGGCCTCCCGCCGTCGCCCTTGGGATCAGGTGGCCAGGGCTTCCTGCCTTGCCTGCAAGGTGTTGCGTCCTAGGATCAGGATGACCACCGTTCCGGCCGCCGCGACGGCCCACGGGTTGCTGCCCACCAGGACCAGCCCGCCGAGGGTCAGCAGGACCTTCTCCACCTTGCCCAGGGTCGCCTTGAAGTAGCCGATATAGGCCGACGACAGGGCGATGATGCAGACGATGCCCGAGGCCATGGCCAGGATGAACTCGGACCAGGTGAAGTCCACGAACAGCAGGCTGGGGGCGTAGATGAACATGAAGGGCACCAGCGCCTTGCCCATGGACAGGCGGAAGGCGGTCAAGCCCGTCTTCATGGGATCGGACCCCGATATGCCCGCCCCCGCGTAGGCCGCCAGCGCCACCGGCGGCGTCACGTCGGCCAGGACGCCGTAGTAGAAGACGAAGAAGTGCGTGGCGACCAGCGGCACCCCCAACTGGTTCAGCGCCGGGGCGGCGATGGAGGCCAGGATGATGTAGGTCGGGGTGGTCGGGATGCCCGCGCCCATGACGATGCAGGCCACGGCCACCAGCAGCAGGCCGACGAACAGGGTGGCGGCGGTGGTGGTGATCAGCCCCGACGGATCGATGGCCGACACCCACAGGCCGGTGGCCTCGGCGAGCTGGATGACGGCGCCGGAGAACTTGAAGCCCAGCCCCGTCAGGGTGGTGACGCCCAGGATGAAGCCGACGCAGGCGCAGGCCGCCGTGATGGCGATGGAGTGCTGGGCGCCGCTGACCAGGCCTTCCTTCAGGCGCATCGGCGTCAGGACGGTGGAGGTGTCCAGGCAGCCGACCTTCAGCTTGTTGGTGATCAGCGGAATGTAGGAACAGACCACCGTCAGGATGATGCCCCAGAAGGCCGACAGGAAGGGCGTGAACTGCATCAGCAGCAGCGTCACCATGGCGACCAGCGGGATCAGCAGGTGCCAGGACCGCTTCAGGACGTCGAGGATTTGCGGGATCTGATCCTTGCTCAGGCCCTCCAGGCCCAGGCGCTTCGCTTCCAGGTGGACCATGCAGAGGGTGGCCAGATAGTGGAAGGCCGCCGGGACGATGGCGATCAGGATCAGCTCGTTGTAGGGAATGCCCAGCATTTCCGTCATGACGAAGGCCGACGCGCCCATGATGGGCGGCGTCACCTGCCCGCCGCAGGACGACGAGGCCTCGACGGCGGCGGCGAAGCGCGGCGAGAAGCCCTTGCGGATCATCATCGGGATGGTGAAGGCGCCGGTGGTCACCGTGTTGGCGATGGGCGAGCCGGAAATCATGCCGAAGAAGCCCGACGACACCACCGACACCTTGGCCGGACCGCCGGAATAGCGACCGGCCAGGATGGTCGCCAGTTCGATGAACAACTGGCCGAGGCCCGACGCCTGCGCCAGGACGCCGAACAGAACGAAGTGGAAGACGTAGGTGGCGACCACGCCGATGGCGACGCCGTAGATGCCTTCCGTGCCCAGGTACAGGTGGTTGACCATGCGGATGATGTCATAGCCGCGATGGGCCAGCATCCCCGGCAGGTAGGGGCCGAGGACCGCGTAGAGCAGCGCCACCGTGCCGATCACCGGCAGGGTCTCGCCCATGGTCCGGCGGGCCGCCTCCAGCACCATGATGATGGCGAACAGGCCCATGATGTAGTCCATGGGGCTGGGGAACCCGGCGTTGACGATGAAGATGTCCTTGAAGAACACCACCAGATAGAGCGACGACGCCATGCCCGCGATGGCCAGCGGCCAGTCGGTGAAGGACAGCTTGTCGCCGGTGCCGCCCAGCTTGACGATCGGCAGGGCGGTCACGGCGATGATGGCGACGATGGCCATCAGGCCCCACAAGGCGAGGTCGGGGACCTGACCGCTCAGGGAGTCCACCAATTGCCAGCCCAGGAACAAGTAGAAGGCGGCGAAGGCCAGCCCGAAGCCCCAGGCGCGGGGCGTTCCGGCGCCCTTCTGGCGGGGGAAGAACAGGAACACCATGGGCATGATGAAGGACATGTGCACCGACCGGTGCATGACCTCGCTCAGCAGGCCGAAGCCCGAGGTGTAGACGTGGAACAGGCTGAGGACGATACAGGCGACCGTGGCGATCAGGCCCGTGAAGCCGCCCAGGCGGCGGAAGTTGACCTCGTTGTCGTACTTGCGGACGAGGTCTTCGGCTTCCTCGGCGGAAATATGGTGGAAGCCCTCGTCATCGACCTGCGCGGGGGGCGCTGCGTCACGGGGGCGGTCGGTGGTCGGGCGTGGCGCCTCGGGGGTCATGACGGGTCTCCTCTCAGCGGTCCGGTCAGGGCCGTTGGGGTGTCGGACAGGACGTGGGACGCAGGAGCAGGGCCTGATCGTCCCACTGGTTCAGGTCGACCGTGCGGTCGTCCGCGTGCAGGCGGTTTTCATACCGCTTGTCGGTCCGGACCACCAGTCTGGGAATGGGGCGGTCCATGGTCAGGCGGAAGCGTCCGTCTTCGTGCTCCCAGGCCAGCCCGCCGGGTTCGTCGGCGGCGGACGGCAGGCCCTGCCCATGGGCGATGAAGGTTTCCGCCGTCTGGCGGATGGCGCCGTTCGGCTCCAGGACATAGTCGTCCCGCACCGGGGTGACGGACACCGAATGGATGAAGGACAGCGCGAAGCGACCGTCATCGGGCAAGGGGACCCTGGTCAGCGGCTGTTCCTCGGGGAACGTCAGAACGGTCAGGTGGGGCACGCAGGCGTCGGACGCGGTGACGTCGACGGCGGCGGTATCGGGGTCGGGGGAGGAGGCCGGCACGGCGCAACCGGCCAGTACCGCGCAGAGCAGTACCGGCCGGAGCGACCGGGCGACGGCCTCCTTATTTGATGAGGCCCTTTTCACGGTAGTAGCGCTCGGCGCCGGGGTGCAGGGGAACGGAGATGGACTCGAGCGCGGTGTCGAGGGTGATTTCCTTGCCCT
>CAZFRK010000020.1:0-17637 GCA_964521375.1 uncultured Rhodobacterales bacterium | reverse complement strand
GAGGATCGAATCATGTCGCCGCCTCGGACGGAAGGGTTTTTCCGCAGCCTGCTAAGGCCTGGGTTGGGCGCCGCCGTCCAGTTCGCCGTCCAATCTCTCTAGGAAGGGTGAAGTACCGACGCACGTGGCGATCATCGCGCCCCTCTTGGGCGAGATGTCGGCGGCACCAAGTTGGAGGCATTGTTCGGGGAACGGCGAGCGGGCATGTGGACGGACGGTAAGGATTTCCCCGGAAAGCACGAAGAACGTCCTTGGCGAACAGACGGAGAACGGGCATTGTGTGGGGACCACCACGGATTGGCCTCCGGATGGGCTTGAGGGGAACGGCAAACGATGACCACGCGACACCTAACCGCTATTGATCTGTTTTGCGGCGCCGGCGGTCTTTCCGAAGGCTTCCGGCAGGCGGGCTACACTATCGTCGCCGGCAATGATGTCGACGCCGCCGCTGGAAAAACCTACGAGGCGACTCATCCGGACGCTGAATTCATTCTCGGGCCAATCCAGGACGTGACCGTGGAACGACTGTGCGAGGCCAGCGGCCTCCGACCCGGTGCCCTGGACGTTTTGCTGGGGGGGCCACCCTGCCAAGCGTATTCGGTCTACAATCACCAGCGTGGGATGCACGACGCCCGCGCCACCTTGTTCCGTGAGTACCTGCGGATCGTCGAGGGCATGAAGCCCAAGTGGGTGGTGATGGAGAATGTCACCGGCATTACATCCATTGCCGGCGGTGGCGTCGTTGAGTCAATCAAGGACGATTTGCGTAAGTTGGGTTATGAGGTTGAGTGCCGGACCCTTAAGGCCGAGGAGTACGGCGTTCCCCAGGAGCGCCGGCGGGTGGTGTTCATTGGGAACCGCCTCGGCCTACCCATTGAATTCCCGGAGCCGACCCACGGTCCTACTGGTAGCGGCCTGCAGCCCTTTACCACTATCTGGGAGGCCATCGGCGACCTTCCGCCCCTCGCCAATGGAGAGAAGGGCAAGGTCGCGCTCTATGCGGCGGACCCGGCGAATTGGTTCCAGGCCTACGTCCGCGAGAGCGCCCGTAAGATCGTCCTGAATCACGAGGCACCGCGTCTGAGCGCCATCAACGAGACCCGGATGCGGCACATCCCCATCGGTGGCTCCTGGCGGGATATTCCTCACGACCTGCTTCCCGAGGGCATGAAGAAGGCCAAGCGCAGCGACCACACCAAGCGGTACGGTCGCATGCGGCCCGACGGCCTGTCCTGCACGGTGTTGACGAAGTGCGATATTCATTGGGGCGCCTACATCCACCCCCATCAGGATCGGGTAATCTCCGTCCGTGAAGCCGCCCGAATCCAGGCGTTCCCGGACTCTTTCTTCTTCCATGGCTCCCGGACGGAACAGTACGTCCAGGTTGGCAACGCCGTTCCGCCCTTGCTTGGCCGCAAGGTGGCGGAGACTATCCGGTCAATCGAAGAGAGATGCCGGTCCTTGCCCCTGGCCGTATGTGGCTGACGCACGTTCCAGGGCGAGGTTGATGGCCGCTTCGTAGACATCCTGCGCGGGCAGGTTCATCGGGGACGTGAAGGCCAGCGCGACCTGATCGACCGTCGTGGTAAATTGCCCGGCGAAATCAAGATGGCGGTGCTGGCCTTCAGGCTGTTCCGGCCCGAGTTCATAGCTTCGAAAGGTAATGGTGCCGTTGCCTGGCCGGTATTCATGCAGGGTGCCGCCCAAGCGGTCCCGGATGCGGGTGTAGACCTGGACAGGGCAGACGAAATAAAGCCCCATGCGGCACCGGCTCTCGCGGCGCAGAACGTGTCCCTTATAGATCAGCTGGGGTAGGATGCGCTTGTTAACGTTCTCCCAGTTCATACCGGCTTCGCTGAATCCAGGGTTCCGGCCTTGGGCGTCAATGTAGGGTTGACCGGCGAAGAAACGTCGCGCCTGGTCGCTGTAGTTGCCAGTCGTGTCGATGGTCTGCACCTCGACGGCGGTAAGTTCGACGACGGCTCCGTCTCGGTCCAGCTTGGCGAGAATCCAGTCAACATAGTATTTCCGGCTCTCGCTCTGGTCCGCGCCAGGCGGGCGGGGAAGCGGTAGCTCCTGGCCCCAATATCGCCCGAAGACCACCACCTCTTGGCCGGTCATTCCTTCGACCGCTAGGCGTGATGGAATATCGGCGGCCAGGACCAGTTGCGAACCATCGCCGAAGGTTTCCTCGGCGATCTCCCGCAGCAATTTAAAGTTCTCCGCATAGAGCCGGTTCGGGCAACAGATGATCGGTTGTCCGGAACGCTGGTTGACCGTACAGGCACCATGATTGGGTTTGATGCAGTCACCAGAGATGAAGGGGCACTGTCGAGCGTCGCGGAATGGTGCGGTCGCCGGATCAAGAGGCCGGAAACCGAAGAATTCGATAACGCTGAGTGCCATCGGTCTCATCCCGCCATGTCGGGGTATACCTTGAATTGAAATGAAGGGTGTTTCAACCCGTTAAGGATCGGATCGTCGGTCCGCGCCATCCGTCCGGTCACGCCCTACCTGGACTCGCCGCCCTATTGCGCGGCCATCCGCCTGGGCAAGCTGGAGGGGCTGGAGGGATTTTACGAGCGCGAGCACCATACCTCGGATCCGCGTGCCGTCAATTCCACCGATCCGCGAAAGGCCGAGTCAGGCGCCGCCGTCCGACGTGGGACCTGACACGGAGGCGTCGTCGTCCGCCGCCAGCGTCACCCCAGGCCATCCCGCGCCCAGCCCGGCGTCCAGGACGTCGCGCACGTAGCGTTCCCCTTCGTCCGTCGCGAAGCGCATCAGGGGGAACAGGCAGGTGCGCTTGGCCTCCATGGGGCGGAAGGCCGTCGACGACAGGCAGAAACAAACCTCGTCGTAGTGCGGCGTCAACAGTTCGGCGGGAAGATGCGCGGGCAGGCGGACGACGCGCGCGGCCACGTCCGGGTCGGTCAGGGTGAGGTGGTCGGGCTTGTTGGGGTGCGGCTTGACGTGGACCTCGCAGCCCTCGTCCAGGCGGCGCCGGAACCAAGCGGTGATCCGTTGGTCGGAGGCGGCGCCGTCGACGCCGCGATAGCTGGACAGGTCGTCGTCGGCCAGAAGGACGCGGTGCCGTCCGTCGCGCGGTCCCAGAAGCCGCTCCACCTGGGACGCGAAATTCGCCGCCAGGGTGTCCCAGTCGTCCAGGTCGAGCATGACGCGGGGGCCGAAGGCGGTCTCCAGCGGGCCGACGCCTGTGTAGGTCCATTGGCCGTCGCGCAGCGGTTCGATGACCGTGATGCCCTGCGGCAGGCCGATGGCCTTGGTGGCCCGGTCCAGGAACTCCGGCCACGCCCCGATTCCCAGCTCCCTCGACGCCTGCGCCGAAAGGTGGGCGTGGCCGAAGCGTTGGCCCATGACGGCGCTGTCGCAAAAAAGCGTTTCCAGGCCCTGGGCGCGGCACGCGGCCAGGACCGCGAAGAGGGGCATGCAACTCATGTAATGCCACCAATGGACCACGGCGTCGGTGGGTAGTCCGGCGGCCAGATTGGTGAAGACCGGGCGGCTGCCGCCGATTTCCGTCAAGGCATCGATCCAGCCGCGCGGCGGCGGGGCGTCCAGCTTGGGACCCCACATCATGCGGCTGGGCACGAACCAGGTGTCCGTGATGCGCAGGAAGTCCTTGAAGAAGCTCTTGTTGATCGCGTGGTCGGTGGCGATGACCGTGGTTGGCGTCGCCGGGTCGTAGAGCGTCAGGAAGTGCTGGATGAAGCTCAGGTTTTCGATGACGAAAACGGCGGGACGCCCGGTCTTGCTCATCTGATCCACGTCGGTCGGAGGTGTCTGGAGGGGGCGGTCGCCGGAGGCGCCGTCGGCACGCCTTGTCTCAGGCGTGCATCAACTTGCAGCCGTCGGTTTCGAAGCGGAAGGGGACGTGGAGCAGCGACCCGAGGGCGTCGCGTACCGCCGCCTGACGGTCGCGCGGCACGTAGAACAGCATGAAGCCGGTGGACCCGGCGCCCAGGAGCTTGCCGCCCAAGGCTCCGGCGGCAAGGCCGCGCGCGTAGATGTCGTCGATCGTGGTGTTGCTGATGTCGTCGGACAGCTCGCGCTTCAGGCGCCAAGCTTCGTCCAGCATGCGCCCGAAGTCGTCCAGGTCGGCCGTCGGGCTGCTCAGGATGGCGGCGCCCTCGTCGACCATTTGGTGCATGCGGCGGACATGCGCCGCGCGCCGCCCGAAGCTGGCGATGGTCGAGGCCGCCGCCGTCGAGCCGAGGCGGCTGCCGCCGACGTAGAACAGCATCAGGTTGCGGTTCAGGGCGCGGCGCCGGTCGGCGTCGAAGGCGACCGGCTCCACGGCGATGCCGCCGTCCGTGGCGAAGCGGATGACGTTCAGGCCGCCGACCGCCGTCGCCACCTGATCCTGCGATCCGACGTTGTCGCCCAGTTCGTCCTGCTCCAGATGGATGGTCTGGCTGTAGAGGGCATGCTTGTCGATTTGTTGGCCGCGCAGGGCGTTCAGGCCCAGCAGCAGCCCGTTGGCGAAGGCCGAGCTGGACCCCATGCCGGTGCGGGCGGGAATGTCGCCCTGGTACATGATTTCCACCCCCTTATCGTCGGTGAAGCCCAGCATTTGCAGGCCGACGCGCACGGCGGGATGGAGAATTTCCTTGATCGAGGCGACGGTCTCGATATGCGCCCAGACCACGCGGTGCGTCGCCGGGAAAAAGGGCGGCAGGTAGCGGCAGGTGATGTAGATGTACTTGTCGATGGAGGTCGAGAGAACGGCCCCGCCGTGCTCCCTATACCAGGCGGGATAGTCCGAGCCGCCGCCGAAAAAGGAGATGCGGTGGGGCGTCTTGGTGACGACGAAACTCAGGTGGCTCGGCGGATCGTCGTCGATCTCCGGCGCGCGCCGCGCGTCGGTCCCGGCGCCCCCTGTATCGAGTGTTGTCGGTCCCACGCCTCGTCTCCCATCACCCCCTGCCCGCCTTTCGGGGCGGGCAATTCGCGAATATGCTGACAGGGCGGGGTTACCGCGCCGTTAACAAGGGGGGGACGCGGTCATCGCGCTTCGAAACGGGGCGGCGATGGGTTAACCCTCTTTTTAGGGGAACGCGGGCAGGCTAAGCCCGGCGAGGCCGCCGAGGGCGCGGCCCGACCCGACCTGAAGCGGAGGACAAGGGACGATGGCCCGCGCGCTGATTACCGGCATCACCGGCATGGTGGGGTCCCACCTGGCCGAATACCTTCTGGAGCATACCGACTGGGAGGTCCACGGCATGTGCCGCTGGCGCAGCCCGTTGGACAATCTTCGTGATCTGGTGCCGCGCATCAATACGCGCGACCGTGTCTTCCTGCGGTACGCCGACCTGCGCGACAGCCAGGGGGTGGAGGCGCTGGTCGCCGAGGTGACGCCCGACTACGTGTTCCATCTGGCGGCGCAAAGCTTCCCGAAGACCAGCTTCGACTCTCCGCTCGACACCCTGGACACCAACATCCAGGGTACCACGCGTTTGCTGGAATCGCTGCGGCGCCACGCGCCGAAGGCGGTCATCCACGTCTGCGCCTCCTCCGAGGTGTTCGGGCGCGTCAGCCGCGACAAGCTGCCCATTGACGAGGAATGCACCTTCCATCCCGCCTCGCCCTACGCCATTTCCAAGGTCGGGACCGATCTGGTCGGGCGCTTCTACGCCGAGGCCTACGGCATGACGGTGATGACGACGCGCATGTTCACCCATACCGGGCCGCGCCGGGGGGACGTCTTCGCGGAATCCTCCTTCGCCAAGCAGATCGCCCTGATCGAGGCCGGGCACATCGCGCCGCGCATCATGGTCGGCAACCTCAAGTCCCTGCGCACCGTGGCCGACGTGCGGGACGCCGTGCGGGCCTATGTCATGCTGGTGACGGTCGATCCTCAGGCCGGGGCCTATTACAACATCGGCGGCAGCCATTCCTGCGAGGTCGGGGATATTCTCCAAACCCTGATCGACTTGTCGCCCCGCAAGGACGACATCGAGGTGGTGGTCGATCCCGACCGCTTGCGGCCCATCGACGCCGACCTTCAGGTTCCCGACATCGCCAAGTTCCAGGCCCACACGGGCTGGCGCCCGGAAATCCCCTTCGAGACCACCATGCGCGATCTTCTGGCCTATTGGCGCGAGCGGGTGGACCGGGAAGGAGCGGCCTTCCTGACGCGCTGACCCGGCGAGCCGTCGTCGGTCGTCGGTCGTCGGTCGTCGGTCGTCGTGGCGGCGGTGACGTCAGGGCGCGGCGCGGGCCTCCGCCTCGGCCTTCTCCCTGGCCTCGGCCTCGGCGACGATGGCGTGAATGCGCGCCACGTCGGCGGCCTGTAGGGGCGCCAGGGACCCGGCCTGGGCGTTTTCCTCCACCTCCCGCGCGCCGAGCATGCCCGGCAGGACCGTCGCCACGGCGGGCTGGCTGAGGCAGTAGCGCAGCGCCTTTTGCGTCGGCGTCTGGTCCGGCGGCGCGTCGGAGACGGCGGCCAGCACCCGGCGGCTGGTGTCCAGCCAGTGCCGCCGCCGCGCCTCCGGCCATCGCGAGCGGTGGTCGGTCGGCGGGAACACCGTGTCGATGTCGATGCCGCCCGCCAGATATCCCAGCGCCAGGGGCGTGCGGGCGATCAGCGCCGCGCCGTCGGCCTCGGCCCGCGCGGTCAGGCCGCTCTCCACGGCGCGCGGGTCGAGCATGTTCAGATTGACCTGAAGGACGGCGGCGCCGAAGTCGCGCAGGGCGACCAGCCCGTCGGCGGGCGCGCGGACGGAAATGCCGTGGGCGCGCGCCTTGCCTTCCCTTACCAGATCGTCCAGAAGCGCGAACACCTCCGGCTGGGCGCGCAGGGCGTCGAGATCGGGGCTGTGCAGTTGCAGCAGGTCGACGTAATCGCTGTTCAGGCGGCGCAGGGACGCTTCCACCGACCGCCGCAGGGCGGCGACGGAGAAATCCTGCTCGCCCTGGTCGGTGAAGCCCGCCTTGGTGGCGATGACCACGCGGTCGCGCACGTCGGCCAGGGTCTCGCCGATCAGCCGTTCGCTGTGGCCCGACCCATAGAGGTTGGAGGTGTCGAACAGGGTGATGCCCAGGTCCACGGCGCGGCGCAGCGCGCGGCGCGAACGGGCGTCGTCCGCCGGGCCGTAGGCGGGCAGGGCGTCGGTGCCGCCGCCGATCCCCCAGGCCCCGAAGCCGATGGTCGAGACGGTCAGGCCGGTCCGACCGAGCGGACGATAGAGCATGGCGCGCCGTTCCTCAGTAGTGACCGGCGATCTCGGTGTGCAGCGGTCTGGCGCCGTAGAGGTAGGCGCCCTTCTTGTTGCCCCACCAGACGACCTCGCGGCACCAGGTCTGGAAGTCCGTCCAGGTTTCCGCGCCGCGGTCGATTTCCATCACCACCGGCCCGCGGGCGAGCGGCGGGGCGGCGCCGACCCGGGCGCCGCGCCAGAAGGCGATGACGTCGTAGTCCAGGGGCACCCGTAGGGTGTCCGAGACGAAGGGCTGCTTGAGCAGGGCGCGGTTGATGCGCAGGGCGTCGTCCAGCAGGCCGTCGGGCAGGTCGTGGCCGCGCACGGCCTCCATCATCAGGGTCCGCGCCTCGGCGTAGAAGGCGTCGAGCCGTCCCTCGGCGGTCAGGCGGATGAAGACGTATTCGTCGGCGGGCCAATAGATTCCCAGCCAGTCGGCGGAATAGGCGTATTCCGGTTCCCCGGCCTGGATGCGCGCCGCCTCGGTCAGGAAGAAGTCGCGGATCTCGGCGATCAGCGGCGTCGTCGCCGCGTCGGCGACCATGAAGCGTTCCAGCAGGGCGCGGTAGGGCACGCCGCCTTGCTCGTGGGCGAGGATGAAGGGGATCTGCAACAGTTTGTCGAAGTGGGTCAGGGCGGCCATCCAGGCGACGGCCCGCGCCCGTCGCCAGGCGTCGGGCGGCATGCTGGCGGTGCCGACGACCATTTCCTGGGTCTCGGCCACGTCGTCGTCCAGGTGATGGCGGGCGCCGTGGATGTTGGTGATCTCGGTTTCCACCGTCACCAGCCCGAAGCGGTCACGGTAGTCGGCGGCGGCCATCTGGGCGTTGGGCAGGATGGTCAGGTTGTTGAACTGGACCCGGTTGTGCTGGCCGCCGTCGATCAGCGCGGCGATGCCGTCGACGAAGCTGTCGTAGGTTTCTCCCGGCAGGCCGAGGATAAGGTCGGAGAAGGTCTCCACCCCGTCCGCCGTGAAGCGGCGTTGCAGTTCCAGATAGGTGTCGAGCGATATGTTGTCGCGCTTGATGTTGGTCAGGGCCTGACGATCCAGGCTTTGCATGGACAGGGCCACGCCCTTGTTGAGACCGGCGTCCGACAGGATCTTCTGCGTCTCGTAGGCGCGTTCGGTGGCGTTCTTGGTGTTCTGGACCGACAGCGCCCGGGGATAGCCGGTGGCGCGCTTGATCTCGGCGACATGGTTGGCCAACTCGACGTCGCGCTTCAGGATGCCGAAGTTGGCGTCACAGCAGAAAATGAACTCGATGCGGTGGTCGGCGAACCACTGGGCCTCCCGCTTAAGGCGGTCCATCTCGAACTTGGTGACCTTGGCCGCCGTCGCCGACCCCCAGTCGCAATAGGTGCACTGGAAAGGACAGCCGCGGTTGGTCTCCCACAGTCCGATCCAGGTCTCGTCGGGGTGGGCGGCCATGAGGGCGTCGAAACTGCCGTCCAGGAAGGGGGAGGGCAGCTCCGACAGGTCGCGCAGGCGCGGCAGCGGCGGCACGTCGACCAGCCCGCCGTCGGCGTCCAGGAAGCTGGCGCCGGGAACGGCGGCGAAGTCGCGCTCCGGCAGCATTTCCAGAAGGGCCTGGAAGCTGCGTTCGCCCTCGTTGTGGATGACGAGGTCGATGAAGGGGTGGGCGCGCAGGAAGTCCCCGGAGTCCTCGGGCACCTGAGGGCCGCCGAAGACGATCAGCATGTCGGGCCGCTCGGCCTTGAGGCGGCGGGCGATTTCCAGCGAGATGTTGGCGTTCCACACATAGGTGCTGAAGCCGACCACGTCGCAGTCGCGGAAGGCGGCGACGGCGTCGCGCACCGGCAGGCGCTTGTACAGCGGCTCGACGAAGGCGTACCGCTCCGGCGCGGCGGCGTTCCGCCGCACGTAGGCTTCCAGGACCGCCACCGAATAGGGCAGGTAGTTCTGGCCCGAGAAGCTGTTGTTGATCTGGGCCAGCCCGACGGTGATGAAGGGGCTTGCGCTGGGCGCCAACTGTGCGGTCATGGCGAAGCCTCCTGATGGGCGGGCGCCGCGACGCCCCGGGTCTCGGCGTACCACCGGACGGTTTCGGCCAGACCGTCGGCCAACGAATAGCGGGGCACGAATCCGATGTGTTCGCGCGCCCGCGTCGTGTCAACCAGGCGGACGGGAATGGTGGACGGCCGGTCGCTGTTGAAGATCACTTGGGGGCGCCGTCCGGCGGCCTCCAGGATCATCTCCAGGCACTGGCGGATGCTGTATCCCTGGCCCAGGCCGATGTTCACCGGCGGCCCTCCGGCGGCGTGTTCCAGGGCCAGCAGGGAGCCGCGCGCCAGATCGTCCACGTGCAGGAAGTCGCGCACGTCGTTGCCGGTGCCCCAGACTTCCAAAGGGTCCTGGCCCTCGACGACCTTGCGGATGAGCGCCGGAAGGACGTGGCAGGTGGCGAGGTCGAAATTGTCGTGCGGCCCGTAGATGGCGGTCGGCCGGACGATGGCGACGCGGGTGTCGCTTCGCGCGTCGACATATTCCGACAGCCGTTCCAGATAACGCCGCATCCAGCCGTAGCCGAAATAGGCGGGGTGCGGCGGGCCGGTCCAGAAGTCGTCCTCGCGCATGGGGCGGTCCTGGTCGGGGTATCCGGTGCTGCTGCTGTAGATCAGCACCCGCTCGACGCCTTCGTTCCACGCCGCTTCCAGAACCTGCGCCGTCAGCACCAGGCCGAGGGTCAGCGGTTCCATGGCGCGGGCCGGGCTGAGGCCCGCCGCGCCGACGCCGCCCGCCGCGTGGACGACATGGCGCATGCCCACCATGACCCGGCGGCAGTCCTCGCGCCGCGTCAGGTCCGCCGTCACGTATTCCACCCGGTCGTCGAGAATGGCCGGGGGGCACCGGTGGACGGGGACGCGTACCCGCGCCCCCCGCGCCAGCAGGTTGTGGACGAGGTATCGCCCGACGAAGCCGGTGCCGCCGGTGACCAGGACGGGGGCGTCAGGTGTGAACACGCGTCTCTTCCATGGGCGCGGGCGCGGGGGCGGCCTGGGTCGCGAAACGTTGTACGCGGTCGCGGATGCCCGCCGTGTCGAGGCCGATGCGGGCGCGGATGTCGCCCAGGGTGCCGTACCAGGCCATGAACTGGTCGGGCAGGCCGTGATAGTCGGTGCGCAGGCCGGGGACCTCGTTGATCGCCTCGCGCAGGCCGAAGGCGTCGTGGACCACCAGGATGCGGGTGTCGCGGAACCGCTCCACCAGCGCCTTGTCGATCGGCTTGATGGTGTGGAAATAGACCAGATTGACCGGCAGGTCGCGCACCGCCTCCAGCACGTTGCCGAGCAGCGGTCCGGCGGTCATGACCGTCACCTCGGCCCCGACGTCCTTGAGCACCACGCCCTTGCCGAAGTCCACCGGCAGGTCGATGTCGTGCGGATGGTCGGACAGGCGGAAGTAGGTGGGCTGGCCGTTGGCGTAGCGGCTGCGCAACAGGACGTCGATTTCCTTGTTGGAGCCGGGCTGGATGACCTCCATGCCCGGCAGCAGGCGCAGGATGGCGAGATCCGTGTAGGCGTGGTGCGTGGCCCCGTCCCAGGCGTAGTCGAAGGACGCGCCGCAGGACACGATGTTGCCGCCGAAGCGGTTGTAGGCCATGTCGAGCTTGATCTGCTCGTAGCTGCGTTCGGTCAGGAACGGGGCGATGGTGTGGACGCAGGGATGCAGGCCCTGGGCGCTGAGGCCCGCCGCGACGCTGATCAGCGTCGGTTCCAGGATGCCCATGTTGTAGAAGCGGTCCGGGTGCGCCGACTGGAAGTGCCGGAACATATAGACGCTGACGTCGCCCAGCATGAGGACGACGCGGTCGTCGGCCTCGGCCAGGGCGCTGATGGTTTCCTTAAACTGACCACGCATCGACTTCCTCCAGCAGCACCGGCAGTTCCTCGGCGGTCGGGGACCGCCGATGCCAAGCATAGAAATCCTCGCTGAGCGAGGTCGCGCCCCATCCCTTGCGGGCCTTGCAGACGACCACGTGCGGGCGCTCCGGGTCCGGCCGGCGCAGGGCCTCGGACACCGCCTCGACGTCGTGGCCGTCCACCTCCGTGACCTTGCAGCCGAAGGCGGCGAAGCGGTCGCAGGGGTTGGGGATGGACAGGCACCGGCCCTGCGATCCGTTGTGGTCATAAAGGACGGTCAGATTGCCCAGGCGGTTGTCCACGGCCACCATGATGGCTTCCCACACCGTGCCCTCGTTGCTTTCGCCGTCGCCGACCAGGGTGTAGACGCGCTGGTCGCTGCCGCGGATGCGGGCGCCCAGGGCCATGCCCGTCGCCACGCCGATGCCGTGGCCGAGCGAACCGGTCGATACCTCGACGCCGGGGATCTTCATGCGGTCGGCGTGGCAGCCGAAGCGGGAGTCGAAGCGCCCGAAGGCCTTGACCTCCTCGACGTCGAAATAGCCGACCGACGCCATGACGCAGTAGAGGCCGAGCGCCGCGTGGCCCTTCGACAGGACGAAGCGGTCGCGCCCCTCCCAGGTCGGATTGGCCGGGTCATGGCGCATCGTCGCGAAGACGGCCAAGAGCGGTTCCACCACCGAGAAGCAGGTGGGCACGTGACCATGCCCGCTGTCGTGCGAGATGGTCAGGATATCCTTGCGGATCTGACGGGCTGTTTCGATCATTCCACCACCACGTAGGAGACCCGCGCCGTCATGGGCATACGCTGGACACGCAGGTTGTTGAGGCCGAGGACCTCGCGCACGGCGAGGGTTTCCCCGGGGAAGATGTCGTCGCAAAGCTCATCGAAGACCAGCACGCTGCCCTTCATGAGGTGCGGCTGGATGGCTTCCAGGGCGGCGCGCGTCGGCTTGTAGATGTCGAAGTCGAAGATGGCCAGCGACACCACCGTTTCCGGGTGGCGCTCCAGGTAGGCGGGCACGGTCTCGACGGCGTCCCCGGCGACCAGTTCGTACTTGGTCAGGTGGTTGATCGGGTTCAACGCTTCCTGAACGCCCAGGATGGTCGCCAGATATTGCTCGTAGCCCTCGCTGACCGAGAAGGAGCCGTCGGTGGTGCGGCACAGGGCGCCGTCTTCCGCCGACATGCCCTTGAAGCCCTCGAAGGTGTCGAAGCCGACGATCTTGCGGTGGCGGTTGAACGGCTCGAAGATGCCGCGCAGGGCCGCCAGCAGGGACAGGTTCTGGCCCCAGCGGACGCCGAATTCCAGGATCACGCCGTGGGTGTCGATGATCTTCTTGTAGATCTCGTAGAAGAACAGGATGCGCGACAGGTTCTTGGACGACAGGTAGAGGCCCAGGTTGGCCAGCAGCTCGTCGTCGGGAAGGGGCGTGTCCTTGAGCATGGACACGAACCGCGCCTGAAGCTCCTTCTCGCTGTCGCTGGACAGGACAATGGCGTCGTGTTTCTCGGTCTTCATCGGGTCCAGGTTTCCTTGTTGTCGCGCCACCAGGCAAGGGTGCGGCGCAGGCCGTCGGGCAGGGCGACGCGGGGCGCCCAGGCAAGCTCTCGCCGGGCCTTGGCGATGTCCAGGACCCGGTAGGGGATGGTGGTCGGGCGGCTGTCGTCGTAGCGGATGGCGGTTCCGGCGCGGTCGTCGGCGGCCAGCGCCGCCTCGGCCAGGGCGCCGATGGTGGTGCCGCGACCGGAGCCGATGTTGTAGACGTGATGGCCGCCGTCCTGGGCCTTGGCCGCCGCCGCGGCGACGGCGGTGCCCAGGTCGTCGCAATGGAACAGGTCGCGGACCACCTCGGGGCCGCCCCACACCTCCAGCGGGTCGGCGCCCGCCTCGACCTTGCGCAGCAGGGCGGCGACGACGTTGGATCGGCCCGGCTCGAAGCGGGCGTAGGGTCCGTAGGGGTTGGCCAGCCGCAGGACGGCCATGCCCATTTCTCCGCGCGTCCGCCAGAACTTGCAGGCCTGCTCGGCGTAGCGTTTGGCCCAGCCGACGCCCAGGTAGGGGGCGGGCGGGTCCTGGTTCCAATCCAGGTCGTCCTCGGCCAGGGGCGTGGCGGCGTCCTGATAGACGGTGGACGATCCCAGATAGACGACGGCGCGCGCCCCGGCGGCGTGGAAGCCTTCCAGCAGGCGCAGGTCCATCACCACGTTGTCGGTGACCTGGCTCCAGGGGGACAGGGTCTGGGCGGCGGCGCCGCCGGTGACGGCGGCGGCCATGACCGCCGTGTCGCAGCCCTCGGCCAGGACGCGGCAGGCCTCGGCGTCGCGCAGGTCGCCCTGGACATAGGTGACGCGGGGGTCGTCCAGCCGCGCCCCGCCGGGTCCGGCGTGACCGACGCGGACGCTCGTCCACCCGGCGTCGAGCAGGGCGCGCAGGACGGCGAAGCCGACCATGCCCGTTCCACCGGCAAGGCATATGCGCTGTCCGTTCGCCGCCATGGAGGTCCGCAAGTCCTTATAGTCGCCGCGTCGAGGGCGGACTGCCCGCCCCCTCTGTACCACCAAAGGAGTTTACGCTTCTTTACCAGGACCCGCCTTCGGCGCCGTCGAGCGGAGGCGCGGCGGCCGCGAGGGCAAATTCCGAGCGGGCGGACCCGTCCGCGACGACGTATTTGCTTATGAAACAGAAGTGTAGAGCATGCGTCGTGACCGAGAGGGACCGAAGAATGCTCTCTAGTCCTTGACGATGAAGCCGCCGGGATTGGGCGCCCAGTCGAAGCGTTCGATGCGCACGCCCTTGCGTCCGGCGAAGAATTCGTCGACGGCGCGGCTTTCCCCTTCCCACGGCGGGATTCCGTATTCGTCGAACAGCACCAGGCCGCCCGGCACGACCAGCGGCCAGAAGTGTTCCAGGGCGGTCAGGGTCGGCTTGTAGAGGTCGACGTCGAAGTGCAGGAGATTGACGCGGATGCCGGGGTTCTCGGCCACGAAGCGGGGCACCGTTTCCTCGATGTCGCCCTTCACCAGGACCACGCGCTTCTTGTAGGGAATGAAGCGGTCGGCGTCGAAGATGCCGATGGCGTCCTGAAGCTGTTCGTAGAACTGGGCCGGGGAGAAGCCGCCCTTCACCTTGTGCATGTTGGGGTCTTCGCCGCCGTCCTCGGGCTGGATGTCGGTGAAACCGGCGAAATTGTCGAAGCCGAAGACACGCTTCTGGCGGTCGCCCATGTTGTGGATTTCCATGAAGTTCGCCCACGACATCAGGCTGGAGCCGCGATAGACCCCCAGTTCGACGATATCGCCCGGCAGGTCCTTGACCCGCTGGAACAGGGTATAGTGGGCCAGGAACTTCTTCAGATGGACGCGTCGGGCATAGACGGGGAAGTTGCCCCACACCTCGGTCTTGGAGACGCCGAAACGCTCGAAATGCTCTTCGAGCCGTCCCTCGATATCGTCATCGGCGGCGAAGTTGACGCGACCGTCGAAGGGCTTGTTTTCACCGCTCATTAATGTCTCTCCGGCTATTCTGCGTTCCACGACTGGCGATGCAGGAGGTCCCCCGTTATGAGGATTTTTTTCAAGGGACTCAATACGTGTCCTCAGCGCCAGCACAAGCTGGCCCAGTATAGGGCCTTTTTGGCCGCCAATGGGCATGTCTTGGTGTCCGAACCGGGCGAAGCCGACGAGATCCTGGTCTGGACCTGCGCCTTCCGGGACGACGTCCAGGACAATACGCTGACCCAGCTCAACCAGTACCGCGACCGTTACGGCAAGCCCGTGACCGCCGCCGGGTGCATGCCCAACATCGCCCCGGACGTCATGGAGACGGCCTTCGACGGCACCGTCATCGCCTGGACCGACGAGGTGGAGCTGGAGCGGCGCTATCGGACCGACGGCCCCGGACTGGCCGAGACCGACGCCGTCTTTTCCAAACCGGCGGTGTGCGAGGACGCGGCGGCCTATCGGGCGGCCCATCCCGACGCCGACGTGATCTTCCACGACCAGTTCGTGCAGTTGATGATCTCGGAAGGCTGTCCCTTCCTCTGCACCTACTGCTCGGAGCGGCTGGCCTTCCCGCCCTACCGCAGCTTTCCCCCCGACGATCTGGTGGCCGCCGTCACCCGGCGCTGCGTCGAGGCAGACCAGTTCAACGTCATGCTGATCGCCGACAGTCTGGGCGAATACGGGCGCGACATCGACAGCGGTCTGGTTGATCTGTCGAATCGCATCCTAGCCGCCGACGGGCGCATCCGCCTGGCCTACGCCAACCTCCATCCGTGGAACGTCCTGGAAGACCTGGACGGCTTCATCGACCTGGTGCGCGGCGGGCGGGTCCTGCACCTGAACCTGCCCGTTCAATCCGGCTCCGACGCGGTGCTCAAGCGCATGGGGCGGCTCTACGACCGGGCCGGGATCGACCGTCTCTTCTCGACCCTGCGCGGGGCCGGGTTCACCGATTTCGACACCCATGTGATCGTCGGCTTCCCCGGCGAGACGGAGGCCGACTTCGAGGCGACCATGAGCTTCCTGCTCGATCAACGCCCGCGCTACGTCCTGGTCAGCTGCTTCATGGCCGCGCGGGAAGCCGCCGCCGCCCGCCTGTCCGATCAGGTGCCGCCGGAGGTCATGGCGTGGCGCAACGACGAGGCGGCGCGGCGCCTGCGGGCGGCGGGCATCCTCTGCACCAACGACGGCGGCGCCCAGGACCGCTTGCGGCGCCTGAACGAGGCGGCGCCCTAACGGGCCGGGCGGCGCGTCGCCCTACAGAAGGTCGACCCCCAGGGTCCACTTGACCGCCAGAAGGATGCTGAGGGCCGTCAACTGCTCGCATTCCCCGGCGGCCCAGGCGGCGCGGAAGGCCGCCGGGTCGAGGATCACCAACTCGCCCTCGTAGCGGTCGCTGACCGGTTCGGCGTCCAGGGCGGCGAACATATGCATGCTCATCGTATCGCGATTGAGCGCCAGGCCGCCGCGCCCGACCGGCACGAGGCGCGGGGCGGCGTAGCCCGTTTCCTCCAGCAGTTCGCGGGCGGCGGCCTCCGCCGGGCTCTCGGCGCCGTCGACGCCTCCGGCGGGCAGTTCCAGCGAAAAGGCCCCGCGCGCCGGGCGCCATTGGCGCAACAGGACCAACCGGCCATCGGTCGTCACCGGCAGGATCAACACGCCGTCCTCGGCCCGCATGGTGTAGTAGGGCAGGGCGTCGTCGCCCTCGCCGCCGACGGGGGGCAGTTCCTCGATGGCGAACCAAGGGGTCGAAAAGACGGTCTTGGCGTCGCTCATCGCTTGCTTCCCTTCGCCTCGGCGGCTGGGCTTGGGCCGGGGCTGGGCTGGTCGATCGACCGGGTGCCGTCGGCGCGCGCCCAGGCCAGCGCGTCGATGTCGAAATAGTCCTTGTCGTCCAAGGCTTCTTCCGGGACGACCAGACGGAACTCGAAGGACCGGCGGAAGGGGGCGCGGCCCTCCGGCACGACGGTGCGATGGGGCACGTGGTCGCCGAACAGCAGGATGTCGCCCAAGGCCAGATCGAAGTGGCGGGTGGCGGGGAAGGGCGCCTCGTCCAGGACCGCGCCGTGTCCGCCTTCGGCATGGTGGGGCAGCGGGGGATGGTGGCCGGGGGCGAATTCCACCGTGGCGTGGCGGGCCGGATCGCGCTCCAGCGGCAGGAAGACGGTCAGGATGCGGCGGTGCGGGCGCGGCATCAGGTTGACGTAGGCGATGTCCTGGTGCCACGGCACCAGATGCACCGGATCGTCCTTCAAGGCCCGGACCTGGACGGGGAAGAACAGCCACGACCAGGGGCCGAGCAGCGCCCGGCTGGCCGCCGGAAGGTGGCGCCAGGGATCGTACCACCGGGGATCGAAGCGCAGCGCGTCGGTGGTGGCGCCGATGCGCACCCGGCCTTGTTCGCGCGGCGTCGTCGCCTCGGCCTGCCGCGTCGTCTCGATGGCGTCGAAGTGGTCGATCAGGTCGCCCAGGACGGCGGCGTCGAAAAAGCCCTGGACATGGCGCAACAGACAACGGTCGTCCAGGTCCGAGGGCGACAGGCCGGGATCGGTGGCGGGCATGCGGCGTCTCCTGTCAGGGCTGGGGCAGGGCGGCCATCTGGGCGGCGATGCGGACGTCGCTCACCAGTTCCGCCTCGGCGGCGCGGATGTGGCCCGGCAGGGCGGTCAGCTCGGCCAGCGCCTCCTCGTGGCGCTCCTGGGCGTGCAGCGTCCGCGCCAGGCCGACGCGCGCCGGGGCGTCGTCGGGGGCGGCCTGAAGAAGATAGCGGAACCACAGCCCGGCGGCGACGGGGTCGGCCTCGGCTTCCGCCGCCTCGGCCTTGGCGCGCACGGCTTCGGCGGACCAATCCGCCGCGCCGCCGTTCACCCATCCGGCGAGCGGCAGGGGATGGGCCTGGGCCAGGAAGTCGGCGATGGCGGCGAAGGTGGCCTTGCCCATCAGGGCCGGAAGGGCGTTGGTCCAGGCCGGATAGTCGGCGCCTTCGTGGATGCGTTGGATATTCTCGCGATAATTGGGTTCGTGGCGGCGC
>CAZFRK010000019.1:16203-17840 GCA_964521375.1 uncultured Rhodobacterales bacterium | reverse complement strand
GGCCGGGCTCAGGCGGTCCCACTCCGCCTCGGACATGCCGAGGGGGTAGCTGGCGCAGGCAGCCAGGGCGAGGGCGGCGACGATGGACAGGATGGCGCGTCGGATCATGGGCGGCGGCTCCGATGGGCGGGCGGACATCCAGTCTACGCCGCGTCGCCGGTGCGGCACACCCCTTGAGCCGCCGGCCGTTATCCCGTACAACACCCGGCTCATTCCGACATTCCGAAGCGAGGAGTCTCCATGCGCGCGGAAGCCCAACAGATGGTCGACGAGATCAAGCAGTCCATGGCGCTGCTGAGGAGGCATCTTTGACTGGGATCAAGCCCTTCTCCGTCTCGACGAACTGAACGCACTGGCCGAGGACCCGGACCTCTGGAACAAGCCGTCCGAGGCCCAGAAGGTCATGCGCGAACGGACGCACCTCGACGCCACCATTTCCGCCTTCCGCAAGATGGAACAGGATCTGGAGGATTCCCTGACCCTCATCGAATTGGGGGAGATGGAAGAGGACGCCGACACCGTCGCCGAGGGCGAGGCCGGTCTCAAGCGCGTACAGGAACTGGCCGCCAAGCAGGAGCTGGAAAGCCTCCTGTCGGGCGAGGCGGATTCCAACGACTGCTATCTGGAAATCAACGCCGGGGCCGGTGGCACAGAGGCGCAGGATTGGGCGCGCATGCTGCAACGCATGTATCTGCGCTGGTGCGACGCCCATGGCTTCAAGACCGAGGTCCTGGAAGAGAGTCCCGGCGAGGAAGCGGGCATCAAGTCCTGCTCGATCAAGGTCTCCGGGCACAATGCCTATGGCTGGCTGAAGACGGAAAGCGGTGTCCACCGTCTGGTGCGCATTTCGCCGTTCGATTCGTCGGCCCGGCGCCATACCTCCTTCACCTCGGTCTGGGTCTTTCCCGTGGTCGACGACACCATCGAGGTGGAAATCAACGAGGGTGATTGCCGCATCGACACCTACCGGGCGTCGGGCGCCGGTGGTCAGCACGTCAACAAGACCGAATCCGCCGTCCGCATCACCCACCATCCGACCGGAATCGTCGTTCAGTGCCAGTCCGAGCGGTCGCAGCACCAGAACCGGGATCACGCCTGGAACATGCTGCGCGCCCGTATCTACGAGATGGAACTGCAAAAGCGCGAGGAGGCGGCCCAGGCCGAGGCCGATTCCAAGACGGATATCGGCTGGGGGCACCAGATCCGCTCCTACGTCCTGCAGCCCTACCAGATGGTGAAGGATCTGCGCACGAACGTCGAAACCTCCGATACCGGGGGCGTTCTGGACGGTGATCTGGATCCATTCATGTCGGCGGCCCTGGCGTCCCGCATTCAGGGCTACGCCGACCAGGCCTCCGGGCAGGGCTGAGGTTCGGCGCGATGACGGACTGGGTGGTCAACGGGCTGTCGGTCGTCATGATCCTGGGGGCCATCGTCTACGGGGCGATGGCCCTCTTCATGTTCGTCCGCCAGCGGTCGCTGCTCTACCGGCCCGACACCAGCCGGGTATGGCCCGCCGGGTCCGACCTTCCCGACATGGCCGAAGTCACCCTGCGCACCGAGGACGGCCTGGACCTGCTGGCGTGGTACAAACCGGCGGCGGGGGCCGCCCGCCGGCGCGCGGGGCCGGCGGGGGA
>CAZFRK010000019.1:0-16193 GCA_964521375.1 uncultured Rhodobacterales bacterium | reverse complement strand
GCTCCTGCTCGACGAGGCGAGCGGCGCGCTCGACGCCGAGGCCAAGACCGCCTTCCACCAGGCGATCAGGGACCATTGCCCCGGCGCGACCGTGATCTCCGTCATGCACGAGACGACGCCGCCGCGCGCCGCCGACGGGCGCGCGCGACCGACGGTGATCTATTTTCACGGCAATTCGGGTAATCGCGGCTATGTGGCCCATAAGGCGCGTCCGCTGCTGGATGCCGGATACGGCCTTCTGCTGCCCGACTACCGGGGCTTCGGGGGCAATCCCGGCGTCCCCAGCGAGGACGGGTTGCGCCTGGATGCCTTGGCCGCCTTGGCCTTCCTGGAGGGCCAGGGGATCGCGGCGGGCGACATCGTCTATCACGGCGAAAGCCTGGGCAGCGGCGTCGCCGTCTGGCTGGCCGGTCGGCACCCGCCGCGCGGCCTGATCCTGGAGGCCGCCTTCACCTCCATCGTCGACGTGGGGCGGCGGCGCTACCGCTGGCTGCCGGTGCGGCTTGCCACGCGCGACCGCTTCACCTCGCTGCGCAAGATCGCCCAGGTGCGGGCGCCGCTTCTGTCCCTGCACGGCGAACGGGACCCCTTGGTGCCCTTGTTGCAGGGTCACCTTCTGTTCAAGGCGCATCCGGGGCCAAAGACGATGGTGACGTTCCCCGAGGGGCGCCACGCCGACCTCTACGACCATGGGGCCGGGCAGACGGTGCTGGCGTGGCTCAAAGACAGGGAAACGGTCGAGGCGGAGTCCTGATCGTCATATGCCGTCAGGTGATTGGCATTTATTTCCGCTTTGTCATAAAGTGAACGCGGTTAATTCTGTGAGTGCCAAACCGTCTTGACCTACCGCGCCGTCATCCCCGCGACACTCGTCGTATTGCTGGTCGCCCTGGCACAGCTGAACTTCCTGCTGTTCCATGTCGCCGCGGAGCTGTTCGCCTGCGTGGTCGGGGTTCTGCTGTTCTTCATCGCCGCCATCACCCGGCGGTGGAGCAACAACAGCTATTTCTATGTCGTCGGGGCTGGATTCTTCTGGATCGCCTGCGTCGACCTGATTCATACCCTTGCCTACAAGGGCATGGGCGTTCTATCCGTCGACAGCGCGAACCCGGCGACCCAGTACTGGGTCGGCGCGCGCCTCTTAGAGGCGCTGCTGCTGCTGGTAGGGGCGTCGGTCTCCAGTCGTCACGTCAAGCCGCTCCCTGTTTTCCTTGGCTTCGGGGTCGTCTTCGCCGCCCTGGTCGCCGCCGTCGAATTGGGGGGCTTCCCCGACGCCTATATCGACGGCGTCGGTCTGACGCCGTTCAAGATAGGCGCCGAATACGCCATCATCGCCCTGTTGGGTCTGGCTTGGCTGCGTTATTACCGGCGGCGGGCGACCATGCCGCGGGGCCTGTTCGCGACCATTTCCCAGGTCATCGTCCTGACCATGGTGTCCGAACTGGCCTTCACCGTCTATGTCGAGGTCAACGACCTGTCCAACCTGGTCGGGCACCTGTTCAAGTTCCTGGCTTTCTGGGTTCTGTTCCTGGGGGCCGAACGCTTCCTGCTGACCGTGCCCATCCGCGCCATGGCCCAGGATTCGGCGACCCTGGGCGGTTTGGCCGATCCGGTCCTGTTGGTGGACCGCGCGGGGCTGATCCAACAGGCCAACGGTCCGGCGCGGGAGGCCTTCGCCCTGGAGGGGGGCGGCCAGGGGGCGGGCATCCATGCCGTCGGGCCGTTGAAGGCCATTCATCAGGAGGCCTGTCCGGTCTGCGCCTCGATCCGCTCCGGGCGGCCTTTGCGCGACCTGGAGGTCCATGACCCCGACACCGACCGCTGGCATCTGGTGGACGCCCTGCCGGTCCAGGTGCCGGGCGCCGAACCGGCCATGGTCGTCGAGATCCGCGACATCACCGACACGCGGCGCCTGCGCGATCAGGTGCGAGAGGAAAAGATGCGCGCCGACATGGCGCTCAGCAATTCGGACCTGGGGACCTGGGACTGGAACGTGGCGACCGGCGAGGTCGCCTTCTCGCGCCGCATGATGACCATGCTGGGCTACGCGCCGGGGGAATGGGGGAACAATCTGGACTCCTGGACCCAACTGGTCCACCCGGAGGACCGCGCGGCGGTGGAGGAGGCGCTCCAGGCCCATCTGGACGGTCACGCCAAATCCTACGACACGGTCCATCGCCTGCGCCGCAAGGACGGATCCTATGCCTGGATCCGCGATATCGGTCGGGTGGTGGAGCGTGATATCGCCGGCAACCCCGTCCGCGCCGTCGGCACCCACGCGGACGTCACGGAGTCCAAGGAACTGGAGCTGAGCCTTCAGCGGTCCAACCAGGATCTCGAACAGTTCGCCTACGCCGTGTCCCATGACCTGCAGGAACCGTTGCGCATGGTCGGCGGCTTCCTCGGCATCCTGCGGCGGCGTTACCGCGACGACCTGCCCGAAGAGGCCCGTGAGTTCGTGGACCGCGCGGTCGACGGGGCCGAACGCATGGGAGGCATGATCCGCGACCTGCTGGAAGTGTCGCGCATTCACACCAAGGGCGACGTCTTCCAGGCCGTGCCGCTCGACGAGGTCGTCTCCGAGGTCTGCCGCTTCCTGGAGTCCCTGCGCGAGGAAACCGGGGCGACCATCATCGGTCCCGAGATTTCGCCAGTGCTATGGGGGGACCGGTCGCAGATCCTTCGCCTGTTGCAGAACGTCTTGACCAACGCGCTGAAGTACCGCGACCCCGACAGGGCGCCGGTGGTCCGCGTTTCCGCCCGTCCGTTGGGCGACATGGTCATGCTGGAGGTCTCCGACAACGGCGTCGGAGTGCCGGAGAGGGAGCGGGAACGCATCTTCCAGCCGTTCCAGAGGCTGGCCGGGGCGGGCACGCCGGGCAGCGGCATCGGCCTGACGCTCTGCCGCCGCATCGTCGAGCGTCACGGCGGGGCCATTTCCCTGGACGGCAACGACGACGGCGGCTCCACGGTCACCTTCACCCTGCCGGTGGCGTCCGGCGCCGCGGCGACCTCCGGCCCGGCGGCCCCGTCGCCGGAACTGGCGTCCACCTGACCCCGCGCTTCCGGCGCCCTAAAGATCGAGGACCAGGGTCTGCTCCGTCGCGGTTCGGCCCCAGGTCTCGCCCCGCCGTTCCTCGGTGACGCGGAATCCGGCGCGGCGATAAAGGGTTCCGGCTTCCGTCAGGTCCGCCACCGTGGTCAGCCACAAACGATTCAGCCCGGCCTCCCGCCCGAAGGCGACGGCGCGCTCCAGGAGGCGACGCCCCAGGCCCCGGCCGCGCGCCTCCGGGGCGACCACCAGCCAGCGCAGATGGCCCAGGCCCGCCGCCGAGTCCTCGCCGTCCAAGGTGATGCCGCCGAGGATGACGCCGTCCGTCTCGGCCAGCAGGAACAGGTCGCGGGCCGGGTCGTGGCGGGCCAGGAAGTCCGCCATCTCGGCGGCGACGCGGGTTTCGAACCCCAGCCCGAACCCCAGGCGCGGCGCGTAGGTGGAAATCTGCAGGTCGAGCAGGCGGGCCAGGGCGCCGGGCCGGTAGCCGGTCCAGGTGACGGTCATCGGCGGCCCCCTTTCATCAGGCGATCGACCAGGACGTCGGCGTAGTCGACGGTCAGGGTCGCCGGGGCGGTCAGCAGGCGCAGCCAGATTTGCGCGATGACCGTTTCGCAGGCCCATCCCAGGTCCAGGTCCTTGGGCAGATGACCGGCGGCGACGGCCCGGCGCAAGGGCGTTTCCAGGATATCGCGGCGCCCGATGACCAACTGCCGGTGAATTTCCACGGCGGCGTCCGGGTCCGTCGGCATAGCGGCGATCAGGCCCGCCAGGATCGAACCGGCGGGGGTGGTCCGATAGACGGCGAAAACGTCGCGCAGCGCCGCCCGCAGGGCGTCCAGGGGCTGGGCGTCGGAGACGGCGGGCGGCTGGGGCATCAGGGCCGTGTAGGCGTCGACGAAGAGCGACGCCTTGGAGGTCCAGCGGCGATAGAGCGTCGTCTTGGCGACCCCGGCGCGGGCCGCCACGGCTTCGATGGTCGCCGCCGGATAGCCGGTTTCGGCGGCCAGGGAGACGGCGGCGTCCAGGATGGCGGCGCCTTTGTCGGTGGAGCGGGGGCGACCGAGGCTCATGGCGGACTTCCTAAATAAGATACGGTACGTATCGTATCGTAAATGGCCGAAGAGTCAATGCGCCGTGCGTCGTGACGGGGCCAAAGGCGCCTCACGCGGCCTGACCGGGTGCCCGTCAGGCGTTGTCCAGGAACGCCGTCAGATGGGCCAGCACGGCGTCCGGCGCCTCTTCGACCAGGAAGTGTCCGGCGTCGACGGGCGCGGCGACGACCTGTTCCGCCTTGGCCCGCCATTCCGCCGCGAAGTCGTAGGTCCCCGCCATCAATCCCTTGGCGCCCCACAGGACCAGAAGCGGGCAGGCGACGCGGCGATCCAGGTCGGCCTCGTCGTGCGCCAGGTCGATGGTCGCCGCCGCCCGATAATCCTCGCAGACCGCGTGCAGGGTACCCGGATCACGGAAGGCGGCGCGATAGGCCGACAGGGCCTCCGGGTGGTAAAGGCCCAGTCCCGTCAGGCCGAGAGACGCCCCGAGCGTATGCTCCAGGTAGGTGTCGGGGTCGGCGGCCATCATCTGTTCGGGGAAGGGGCGGGGCTGGGCCAGGAACAGCCAGTGCCAATAGGCCTTGGCCGTCTCCGCCGTCATGGTGGCGAACATGGTGCGCGTCGGGATGATGTCCAGGACGGCGGCTTTCAGCACCGCGTCGGGGTGGTCCAGGCACAGGCGATGGACGACGCGCCCGCCGCGGTCGTGGCCCACGGCGATGAAGCGGTCATGGCCCAGGGCGCGCATCAGGGCGACGGCGTCCTGGGCCATGGTCCGCTTGGAATACTCCTCGTGACCGTCGGTCCCTTCGACCTTCGAGCTGGAGCCGTAGCCGCGCAGGTCGGCCAGGACCACGTCGTGGGTCTCGGCCAGGGCCGGGGCGAGCGCGTGCCACATCTCCAGCGTCTGGGGATAGCCGTGCAGCAGCAGGAGCGGCGCCTTGCCGCCGCCCGCCGGACCCTTGACGCGGACGTGCAGGCGCACCCCGTTGACGGCGACGAAGCGGCGGTCGAATCCGTCGAGCAGCATCGGTCAGCTCCCCACCGGCTTGTCGAACATCTGGCGGCTCATCTGCTTCATCAGTTCGGCGAAGGCCTTGTCCTCCGGTCCCGCGGGACGCGGAATGGCGCCGAAGACCAGGGCCTCCATCTCGCCCTTCACGCAAAAAGCCATGAGGGCGGTCATCTTGTCGCCGCCGGGGGTCAGGGCGGGCGTCTCGCCCCGGCACAGGACGCGCCCGGCCTGGACGTCGGCGGCGGCGTCCAGGGCCACCCGCACGCGGGTCTCGGCGCCCGGCGCGGCGCTCGCCTCCGGCGTTCCCCGAACCACCCGCCCGGTAATGCCGCCCGCCACCGCCTCGGCGACGACGCCCGCCGCGGCGGCACGGTCGGCGAAGGATTCCTGCACGGTCTCCACCAGCAGCGGCCCCCGGGACGCGGCATAGGTCATGAAGTCGCGCACGCCGCCGGGACGCACATGGAGGATCCGGCTGGTGGGCGCCTGGTCGCAGGCGGCGACGGCTCCGGCGGCCAGCGCGGCGGCCCCGGTGACGATCTTGCGGAACAGGCTCATGGGCGGCTTCCTTTCGCGGTGTGGACGCGGAACCGAGGCGGGGACCAGACGGCGGCGTCAGGCGCGGGCGACGGGGCCGTACCAGTCCGGGGACATACCGGCCTCGGCGCGGGCGGTGTCGTTGAACGGCGGTTTCAGGCCGCCCTTGTAGTGGCGGGCGATTTCTTCATGGAACAGGGCCTCGGGCGTCGTTCCCCGGCCCTCGGCGACCCAGGCGAGCCAGCGCGTGCCCGCCCGGACGTGGGTGATCTCGTCGTGGTAGATGATGTCCAGGGCGTCGGCCAGGGCGGTCTCGCCCCCGGCGCGCAGGCGCTCCAGCGTCGCCGGGGTGGTGTCCAGGCCGCGCGCCTCGTGGGTGCAGGGGACGATGGCCAGACGGGCGGACAACGACCCGGCTGTCTTGGTGGCCGCTTCCCACAGGCCGTCGTGGGCGGGCAGGTCGCCGTAGGCCAGGCCGACCTTGTCCATTTCCCGTTCCAGCATCTCGAAGTGCAGGGCTTCGTCCACCGCCACCTGGACCCAGTCGTCGTAGAAGGCCTTGGGCGGCGAGTCGGCGACGAACCGGGCGACGATGTCCCAGGCTAGGTCGATGGCCGTCAACTCGATGTGCGCCAGGGCGTGCAGCAGGCCGCCGCGCCCCTTGCCGGGGCCGGTGGAGCGTTTGGGCATCTCGCGCGGCGGACGCAGCTCGGGCCGCGCGGGCCGCGCTGGACGGTCGGGCGGCTCCGCGGCGCCGATGGTGGGGAGGGCGCCGCTCGTCCAGGCCTCGGCCACGGCGCGGGTCAAGCGGCATTTCTCCGCCGGGTCGGCGGCGGACAAGACGGCGACGGCTCCGACCGTCAGGCTGGGGAAAAAGTCCTGCATGGGTTCCGGGTAGCCGAGGCGGTGGTGGGCGTCAAGCCGCCAGGAGCACCGAACGGGACCCAAGCGCATGATCCGGGCTGCGTCGCCGCCGCTCCGGCCCTAGAGTCGGCGCGTCCAATCCCGGAGGCCCGCCATGTCCCGTCCCGTTCCGCTGTCCATGTCGCCCGCCGATTGGGGCATGTTGCTCGTCCTCTCCGTCCTATGGGGAGGGTCGTTCTTCTTCGTCGGCGTCGCCGTCACCGCCCTGCCGCCCTTGACGGTGGTCCTGCTGCGGGTCGGCCTGGCGGCCGCGGCCCTATGGCTGTGGATCTTGCTGCGCGGTCAGCCGGTCCGGCCGTCGTGGGCGGCCTGCGGCGGCCTGTTGCTCATGGGTCTGGCCAACAACGTGCTGCCCTTCGGCCTGATCGCCTGGGGGCAGACGCATATCGGCGGCGGGCTGGCCTCCATCCTCAACGCCATGACGCCGCTGTTCACCGTGATCGTCGCTCATTTCGCCACCGCCGACGACCGTCTGGCGCCGCGCAAGGTGGCCGCCGTTCTGCTCGGCCTGGCGGGGGTCGCGGTGATGATCGGGCCGCACGTCCTCGACGGGCTGGGGGACCAGGGGGTGGGGCAGGCCGTGGTTCTTGTGGCGGCTCTCTGCTATGCCTTCGCCGGGGTCTTCTGGCGGCGCTTCGGCGTCGGCTTCGGTCTGTCGTCGGCGCAAACCGCCGCCGGTCAGGTGACGGCCTCGACCCTATGGCTCCTGCCGGTCGTCGCGTTGGTCGACCGGCCCTGGACCCTGGCGACGCCGGAGCCGCGGGTCTGGGCCGCCGTGGTGGGGCTGGCCGTGGCCTCCACCGCGCTCGCCTATATCCTCTATTTCACCATCCTGCGGCGGGCCGGGGCGTCCAACCTGCTGCTGGTGACCTTCCTCATTCCGGTGACGGCCATTCTGCTGGGCGTCCTGATCCTGGGGGAAACCTTGGAGCCGCGCCAAATCCTGGGCATGGCGCTGATCGGCCTGGGGCTGGCGGCCATGGACGGGCGGCCCCTGCGCTGGCTGACCGGACGTGTGGCGGCACGCGGGCGTGCCTGATCGGTTGCCACGGGCGCCGTGGGTAGTCCGCTCAAGCGGGTTTCTGGTCGCTTTTGTCCTGCACCACGGTCATGGCCCGTTTCATGAGGGTGTCGGGCAGGACCTTTTCGGCCAGACCGGCGAAGGCGCCGACCAATAGCGCGATGCGCCCGCTTTCCAGGATTTGAGACGCCTTATAGGTGCCGATGTCGAGGTCGATCAGGCCGGAGGAAAAGATCAAGCCGAGCATCACCGTCATCAGGCCGGTGAAGATCAAACGCTGCGGCGGGCTGATCTGGTCACGCTCCAGAACCGCCAAATCGGAAAAACGCAGGGCCGGTTTCTTGATGACGAAGGAACACCAGGCACCACCCATGCAGCCAACGAAGAGAACGAAAAAGTTGGCGTAGCCCGCCGAGAGACCCGTGGCCGGGGCGACGCGGGTCAGGAACAGGTAGTAGCCGACCACGGCGAAGGCGGCGAAAACCCCGGCCCAGACGCCGAGCAATTCGATGTAGCGTTTCTTCAGCCGCAGCCCTTCGCGGAGGACGATGTGCTCCTTCCACGTCTCCAGGGCCTGGGTGGCGACGGCGGGGGCGGCGTTGTCGCCGACCAGTCCGACGCGGGCCAGACCCAACAGGCCGTCGAAGGCGCGCTGGTAGTCACGGTTCCGGCAGTCGGGATAGACGATGGACAGGACCGTCAGCGCCTTCTCGACCTCGGCCTTGAAGCGCGACTGCTCCTCCGGGCAGCCCGGCGCCGCCGCCTGGAAGACCATGGCCCGGCAGCCGTCGTCCGCGTCCTCTTCCGTGACCACCCAATGGCAGACCATGGCCGGTTACTCCGACGATTCGCCCGATCCTGTGACGGAGAAGGGGCGCCCGCAACAGGGGCAGGCGCCTCCGGCGGGTTCCGTCCGGTGGCCGTGGCGCAGCAGGCCGGACACCGCGTCGGGGGTGAGGTTGACGTTGAGGATGTCCAACTCCTCCCGCAGCCGGGAATCGACCGGCGCCAACAGCGGTTCGACGCCGCCCTGGTCCAGCAGGGAGCGGAGATGGGCAAGAGTCGGCGGCAGCGCCATGGGAACCTCCCGACAACCGGAATCAAGAGGGAAAGTCTAGCACGATTCTCCTTTTGCGGTTGTTTGAAGTTGCCTCGCGCCTCTTCCGTCGTGGGTCACCCGCGGGGCCGGAGACGGCGACGGCGGTGGCCGCCCGCGTCGGCGCGGCGGGGGTGGAGGTTCTGGCCCCCTTCTGGGTCTGGTCATCCGTCCGACGCCCGTCTTCGCGGCCCGCGAAAAGGAGGTCTTTCGCGCCCGCGCGGTGACCAAGCGGTGGCGGGATCGCTGGCCGGAGGTGACCGTCGTGACGCTCGGCGTGACGCTCGGCGTGACGCCCGGCGGCGCCTAAAGCGCCTTCACCGCCGCCAGCACCGCCTCGGCGTGGCCGGTGACCTTCACCTTCCGCCAGACCTGGGCGACGGTACCGTCGGCGGCGATCAGGAAGGTGGCGCGCTCGATGCCCATGTACTGGCGTCCGTACATGCTCTTTTCCACCCACACGCCGTAGTCCTCGCAGAGCGTGCCGTCTGCGTCGGAGACCAGCGGATAGGGAATGCCGACCTTGTCGCGGAAGGTGTCGTGCTTCTTCACGCCGTCCTTCGACGCGCCGACGATCTCGCAGCCGAGCGCCTGGAACTCGGCGTAAAGGTCGCGGAAGCTCTCGGCCTCCTTGGTGCAGCCCGAGGTGTTGTCCTTCGGATAGAAGTAAAGCACCACCGGCTTGCCCTTCAGGTCGCTCAGGCTCAGCCGACCGGCGCCGTCGCGGCTCTTGGTGTCGGTGGGCAGATCGAAGGCGGGGGCGGTGGCGCCGGTCTCGACGGGCATGCTGGGATCTCCTGGCCTGAGGTGCGGTCGGGCGCCCCGCTCAGGGGGCGTCCGGGGTGTCCTTGACGCGCGGGCGGGCCTCTTCCGCCGGATCCTCGATCAGGCGGCGGAACAGGGCGTGGATCTCCCCGTAGGTCTCCGTCATGCGCGCCTTCAAGGTGTCGAAATCGGGTTCACCGGTCGCTTTCGCAAGCTTTTCCCGCAACCCCTTGGGGGCGTCGTCCTCGGAGAAGGCGCCGCTGATGGAGTGACGCAGGATGCCCTGGATGTCCAGCCACAGCTTTTGGGCCACCAAGAGGCGGTTGGCGTCCTCGGCCTCCAGCACGCCGGCGGCGCGCAGGGCCTCCACCGCCTCGGCGATGTTGGACCGGGTGATCCCGGCATGGCCGTGGGCATGGCGCAGGATGAGGTATTGGACGATGAACTCCACGTCCACCAGACCGCCGCGCGCCAGCTTGACGTCGAACATGTTGGACGGCTTGCGCTCGCGCGCCATCAAGGCCCGCATGTCGGCCACGTCGACCACTAGGCGGTCGGGATCGCGGCCCTGGCGCAGGGTCTCGCAGATGACCCGCCGCGCCTTGTCGGCGATGTCCTCGCGCCCGCAGGCGACGCGGGCGCGGGTCAGGGCCAGGTTCTCCCAGGTCCAGGCGTCCTCGCGATTGTACTTCTCGAAGGACTCCAGGCTGACCGCCAGCGGCCCCTTGGAGCCGGACGGACGCAGTCGCAGGTCCACCTCGTAGAGGCGGCCCTCGGGCGTCAGGGCGGTGATGCCGTTGATGAACCGCTGCGTCAGGCGGATGAAATAGTCATTGCGCGACAGTTGCTTGATCCCGCCTTCGGAGGCGTCGCCCGCGGCGTCGTAGACGGTGATCAGGTCCAGGTCCGAGGTGGCGGTCATCTCCCGCCCGCCCATCTTGCCCATGGCGATGACCACCATGCCGCCGCCCGGCACCCGCCCATAGGTGGCGGCGAATTCGTCCTCGGTGACCTTCAGCAGGCGGCCGATGACCACGTCGGCGATGGCGGTCAGGGCCTCCCCGGCCTCGCGGGCGTCCAGGAGGTGGCGCAGGGTCTGAACGCCGACCTGGAACTTGTGGCCGTTGGCCCACAGGCGCAGGACGTCCAGGGCTTCCTCGTAGTCCGACGAGGTGTTGGCGAGCAGGGCGTCCAGCTCGGTGCCCAGGGCCTCGCGGTCGGGCGGCTGGTCGAAGAAACCCGGCGTCAGGACGGCGTCGAGCATGTTGGGACGCCGCGACAGGACCTCGGCCAGACGGGGGGCGTCGCCCATGATCTCGGCGACCAGATCCATCAGCGCCGGGTTGATGTGGAACATGGAGAACAACTGCACCCCGGCGGGCAGCTTGCCGAGGAATTCGTCGAAGCGCAGGAAGGCGCTGTCGGGCTGGGCGGTGTCGCCCAGGGAGCGCAGCAGCGTCGGCACCAGTTCGGTGAGCATCTCCTTGGCCCGCGTCGAGCGGGTGGAGCGGTAGCGCCCGTGGTGCCAGCCGCGCACGGTGGCGGCCACCGCCTTGGGGTTGGAAAAGCCCATCTCGGCCAGGGTGTCGAGGGTGTTGGGATCGTCCTCGGTGCCGGTGAAGACCAGGTTGCCGGTCTCCTGCGACAGGCTGGGGGCTTCCTCGAACAGCTCGGCGTAGTGGGCCTCGACGACGCAGAGGACGCCGCGCACCTCCCGCTTGAAGGCGTCCAGGTCGGCGACGCCGAAGAACTCCGCCACGTGGCGCAGCTTGTCGTCCTCCGTCGGCAGGGTCTGCGTCTGGGCGTCGTCGATCATTTGCAGGCGGTGTTCCAGCGTCCGCAGGTAGCGGTAGCAGTCGGATAGTTCGGCGGCGACCTCGGGCTTGACGTGACCGTGGGCGACCAGGGCCTGCAAGGCGTCCAGGGTCCGCGAACAGCGCATGTCCGGTTCGCGCCCGCCCCAGATCAATTGCTGGGTCTGGGCGAAGAACTCGATCTCGCGGATGCCGCCGCGCCCCAGCTTGATGTTGTGCCCGGCGACGCCGATGACGCCGCAGCCCTTCACGGCGTTGATCTGCCGCTTGATGGAGTGGATGTCCTGGATGGCGTAGAAGTCCAGCGACTTGCGCCACACGAAGGGCCGCAGATGGGCGACGAAGGCGGCGCCGCGCGCCACGTCCCCGGCCACCGCGCGGACCTTGATCATGGCCGCGCGTTCCCAGTTCTGGCCGAAGCTTTCATAATAGGTCTCGGCGGCGTCGGTGGAGATGCAGACCGCCGTCGAGCCGGGGTCGGGACGCAGGCGCAGGTCGGTGCGGAAGACGTAACCGTCGCCCGTGCGCTCCTCCATCAGGCGGACCAGATCCTTGGTCAGGCGGATGTAGAATTCATGCTCCGAGCGCGAGCCGACATAGCGCACGATCTCGGGATCGAACAGGGCGATGATGTCGACGTCGCTGGAATAGTTCAGTTCCCGCGCGCCCAGCTTGCCCATGCCCAGGATCACGTAGCCGCAGCCGTCCTCGGGGTCCTCGGGATTGGGCAGTTCGATGCGTCCGCTCGCCGCGCCGTTTCGCAGCAGGTGGCGGATGGACAGGCGGAGCGCCAGCTCGGCGTAGTCCGACAGGCGGCGGGTGACGTCTTCCAGCGGCCAGGCGCGGGTGATGTCGGCCAGGGCGCAGAGCAGGGCGCAGCGGCGCTTGCCGACGCGCAGCGCCTTCATCGCCTGATCGGTGGTCGCGGCCTCCTCGGTGTCCCGCCAGGTGGTCTCGGTCAGGCGGGTCCAGGCGGCGTCCGGGCCGTCGGCCATCAGGTCGCGGACGAAGGCCGGGTCGCGAAGGGCGCAGCCCGACAGGTAGGGCGAGTTGGCGAACAGGCCGCGCAACAGGCGTCCGGCGCGGTTGGCGTCGCCCTCGGCGGCCAGGGCGCGCATGGCCGCGGCCAGATCCGGCGCCTCCTCGGACCGGCGGTCGGCGTCGTCCCGCCAGCGTTCCAGGCCGCGATCCAGGGCGCCGGTGTCGAAGGGAACGGGAAGCCGCACGGCGTCGCCGTCGAAAGCCGCGTCGAAGGCGGCGTGAAGCGGGGGGAGGGCGGTCAAAATCAGGCGTTCCCTTAATTTGTCTTTTCGCGCAGACTGCGCCATGGCTTGGCCCCGGTCAAGCCGATGCGCCGGCCGCCCGAGGGAGAGGCCGGACCGCTTTTCCCCCGTCCCTTGCGTGTTTCGGAGCCAATAGCCCGGTGGTCCACGGCGGCGTCAGACTGTTTTTCCACGTCCTGGGCGGGCTGGGGTTGCTTCTGTTGCTGGCGGTCGCCGCCTTGACCTGGCGATTGAGCCAGGGGCCTTTGCGCCTGGACGCCGTCACCCCCTACCTGGAAGAGGCCCTGAGCCTGCCCGGCGGCGACCTGCGGGTGCGGTTGGGGCATACGCTGCTCTATTGGGAATCCCTCGGCGAGACGATGGACCTGCGGGTGTCGGACGTGCGGGCGGTCGACGGCGAGGGCGACGAGGTCGCGGCGGTGCCCGAACTGGCCCTGACCGTGGCGCCCGCCGCCCTGCTGCGGGGCGAGATCCGGCTCACCTCGGTCGAGGTCATCAACCCCTATCTTCAGTTGGTGCGGGAGGCGGACGGCAGTCTGCGCCTGGGGCTGTGGTATCCCGCCGGTGCCGGGGAAGAGCCGGTGCCGGAGGCCGAGGGCGACCGCATGGAGGGAACCGCCATCCTGCGGGCCGTGGTCGCCGGGCTGACCGGCGAGGACGGCCTGGGCGCGGCGTCGGACCTGCGGGCGGTGCGCGTGGCCGGGGCGCGGGGGCGACTGATCGACAACCGCTTGGGCGCCGACTGGACCGTGCCCGACGCCTCCATCGAACTCTATCGGGGCGAAAGCGGGTCCGTCGGCCTCGCCGCCACCCTGGCCGTGGCCTTGCCGGGCGACCAGGACACCTCCATGCGCCTCGATCTGGTCGGCGACTACGATCCCGTCGTCCAGATGGTGGACCTGGGAGTGACCTTCGCCGGTCTCCGCCCGTCGGCGGTGGCGCCGGTCTCCAGCGCCCTGGCGCCGCTGGCCGCCCTGGACCTGCCGCTGGACGGCACGGCGACCCTGACCCTGGCCGTGACCCATACGCTGGAACTACGCTCGGCGGGGCTGTCGGTGAGCGGCGGCGCCGGTCATATCCGGCTGCCCGAGCCGCTGTCGACCACCTACGCCGTGCGGTCCCTGGCCTTCGCCGGATCGGCGGCGGCGGACCTGGACCAGATCCTGATCGACAATCTGCGGCTGGACCTCGAACCCCCGGACGGCACCGCCGATCCCGACGCCGAGGGGCGTCCGGCGGTCCTCAGCCTGTCGGCCACCCTCGACGAGCGACCGCCGGGGGGCGACGTCGACGCGCCCACATCCGCCGGTGAGGGGGTCAAGGAACGCAGCGCGCCGGAGAGGGGAACGGAGATTGGAGCGGAAACCGGAGGGGCGACCGCCTCCGAACCTCTGATCCCCCTGGGCGCCATGATCGCCGGGGAGGTGCTGATCGCGGCCCAGGACGTGCCGGTCGACGCGCTGACGGCCTGGTGGCCGGAAACGGTGGCCCCCAACCCGCGCCGCTGGATCGTCGCCAACCTGTCGGGCGGGCGCCTGACCGAAGGGCGCTGGGGCATCGGGCTGGCCGGGCCGATCCTCGAGGATCTGGAGCCGACCACGGTCGAGGGCACGGCTCACACGCAGGGCGTCCGGGTCCGCTACATGCCCGAAATGCCGCCCGTCGAGGCGGCGGTCGCTGATCTGTCGTTCCACGCCGATCGCGTGGACGTGGCGGTTGGCGGCGGGACGCTGTACGGGCTGCGGGTCACGGGCGGCTCCATCGCCCTGACCGACCTCAACCATCCGACCACGCCGCGCGCCGCCATCGACCTCACCATCGGCGGGCCGTTGACCGACGCCCTCAGGGTGATCGACAGCAAGCCGCTCGGCTACGCCACGCGGCTCGGCATTTCGCCGCGCGCCGCCGACGGCGCCCAGACGACCCGCCTGCGCATGGCCTTCCCGCTCATCAACGATCTGCGGCTCGACGAGCTGGACGTCCTCGCCGAGGCCGAGGCCCGCGACGCCACCCTGCGTGGGGCGGTGTTCGGCCGCGACCTGACCGAGGCCGACCTGTCGCTGACCGTCGACGCCGACAGCCTGGAAGCCAAGGGACAGGCGCTGGTGGCGGGCATTCCGGCGGGCTTCGCCTGGCGGGAGAACTTCGCGGGCAAGCCCTTCCGCAGCCGCTACGCGGTCCGCGCCCGGGTGGCCGAGGACAAGCGGTCCATCTTCGGTCTCGACTTCCCGCCCCTGACGCCGCCCTTCATTCAGGGTCCGGCGGGGGTGGACCTGGAATACACCGTCTTCAAGGACGGCATGGCGACCATCGGCGCCCAGGTCGATCTGGCCGAGACGCGCATGCGCCTGCCGGGCTTCGACTGGATCAAGGCCCCCGGCGTTCCGGCCCAGGCCACGGTGGCCCTGCGCCTTCAGGGGGGGACGGTCCGCGACGTGTCGCGCTTCACCGTGCGCAGCGGCGATGCCTTCCTGGCCGACGGTAAGGTGCGCCTGTCGGAAGCCGGGGTTCTCGACACCATCACCCTCGACCGCCTGACCATCGGCGAAACCGACATGGACGGCGCCATCGTCGCCCAGTCCGACGGCTCTTACGCCGTCGACGTCAAGGGCCATGCCTTCGACGCCACGCCCTTCCTGCAAGGCCAGGACGCCGCCTCGGCCAAGCCGGTCGGGGCCGCCGGGACGGTCGACGCCGAGGGGACGGAGAGCGGCGGCGAGGCCGCCGACGACCTTCCGCCGGTGTCGCTCAAGGCCGCCTTCGACGTGGTCTGGCTGTCGGAGGACGGGACGATCGAAAATGTCACGGCCCGCCTGCGGCGTCAGGGCGGGCGGACCCTCCAGGCCGACGTGAAGGGGCTGTTGGAGGGCCGCGAGCCGGTGACCCTGCGCATGGGGCGCGACCCGGACGCGGCGGACCGGGAGTTCGCGGTGCGGACGGCTGACGCCGGGGCGTTGATCCGCGCGGCGGGTCTTCTGGGGACCATGCGCGGCGGGGATCTGGACCTCAAGGGCCGGGTCCTGGACAGCGGGCGGGCCGAGGGCGTTCTGCGGGTCACTGACTTCCGTCTGGTCGACGCGCCGGTGCTGGCCCGCTTGTTGTCGGTGGCGGCGCTGACCGGCATCCTGGAAGCCCTCAGCGGCGACGGCCTGGCTTTCTCCGAACTGGAGGCGCCGTTCATTCTCGACGACAGCCTTTTGACGGTGAAGGACTTCCGCTCCAGCGGTCCGTCCCTGGGGCTGACCGGCGACGGGACGATCAACCTGGACACCGACCGTCTGGCCCTGCGCGGCACCATCGTTCCGGCCTATGCCC
The DNA here is from genome assembly GCA_964521375.1 of uncultured Rhodobacterales bacterium. Taxonomy (GTDB): domain Bacteria; phylum Pseudomonadota; class Alphaproteobacteria; order Rhodospirillales; family Rhodospirillaceae; genus CAZFRK01. Next base: position 316 of record CAZFRK010000019.1, on the reverse strand, counting down.
TGAACAGCCTGTTGGGGCGGCTGCCGCTGGTCGGCGGCCTGCTGAGCGGGTTCGAGGCGGGCGGTGGCCTGTTCGCGGCGTCCTACACCGTGGAGGGGCCGGTCGGCGACCCCCAGGTGGCGGTCAATCCATTGAGCGCCCTGGCCCCCGGGTTCCTGCGCGGCCTGTTTTCCGGCGGCCTGCCCGACGCCGCGCCGGTACCCGACGCGGCGCCCAAGTCCGACGATGCCGACGGCTCCGGCGCGACGGGCGTCCCGGCGACCGGCGACTGACGGGGCCGCCGCCAGGGCACCCGTCTGGCGCGGGCGGGTGTCCC